>JAGQJJ010000383.1 GCA_020430675.1 Myxococcales bacterium | reverse complement strand
CCCATGCTGCGCCTGCTGACCGAGCATCTGGCCGATCGCAGCGCGATCGTCACCTATAACGGGCGATCGTTCGACTGGCCGCTGCTGCGCGGGCGCTTTGTGCTCAACCGGCTCAAGCCGCCAAGCCCGCCGCCGCATCTCGACCTGCTGCACTGCGCCCGGCGCACGCTCAAGCCACGCCTGGGCTCGGCCCGCCTCGTCGCCGTCGAGCGCGGCGCGCTGGGCATGCACCGGGTCGATGACATCGATGGCAGCGAGATCCCCGAGGTCTACCACGCCTTCGTGCGCACGGGCCGGCCAGGGGCCATGGCCCGCGTCATCGAACACAACGCCCACGATCTGGTGGCGATGGCGGCGCTGCTCGGGCACCTGGTCGAAGCCCTGGCCGGTCCGCGCCCGAAAGACGCCGGCGATGACCTGCTCGCCTTCGCCAACCTCGCCGAGCGCGCGGGTGACGCTGAGGGCGCAACCCGCTTCGCCCGCGCCGCCGCGGAACGCCCCGGCCCCCACGCGGCAAACGCGCACCTGCTGCTCGCCGAGCAGGCCCGCCGCGCGGGCGTGCATGCGAGCGAAGAGGCCGCGCTGAAGGCGGCGTTGACCCACGCCACCGACGCCTGGGCGCTCGCCCACCTCCATTGGCGGCTGGCCATTCTGTACGAGCACCGACTCGGCCGCCCCGATCTGGCGCTGCACCACGCGCACGCCGCCCAGATCCGCGAGCCGGCCGCCGATCATCAGCGCCGCATCGAGCGCCTTCGGCGGCGCCTCGACGCATCGTGTTGAGCGGGCCGATTCCGGCCAGATCAGAGTATCATCACGGTCTTCCTGGAGCGATCCATCGACGCGGGCCGGCCCTGCACACCGGGTCTGCGCATGCAGCTGCCACCGGCGCACACCGTGGTGGGCACGGGCCAGCCTTGGGCCTGATGACCTGCATCGCGGCGAGGCCGCGTCGGTCGTCGCGCCCGCGTCAGGCCGCGACGACCGCCAGCGACCGGCGCCCGCCGGCAAGCGCCGCCTCAAACGCCTGACGCATCTCCGCCGCTGAGGCAAAGCGCGGCTCAGGCCCCAGCGCCCGGCACACCACCTCGACCACCTCGGCGGTCGCCGGCTGGTCGCGCATCGTCGCGGTCAGCGCCCGCGCGCCGAGCAGCTTCAGATCCCGCGCCGCGTCAGCCGCGTCGACGGGCCGTCCGAGCAGCATCTCGTAGACCAGCAGCGCCACCGCAAACAGGTCACCGGCCACGCCCAGCGCGCCCAGGCCCGGCTCGTCGGTCGAGATCTGCGCGCCGGCCGTCGTCAATGACACCTCGGGCGTGCCATCCGGCCCGCCGTGCACCACGATCGACTCGCTCAGCAGCTCGCCGTGCGCCAGGCCGGCGCCATGCAGCGCGTCGAGCTGTGCCAGCAGCGCGATCGCGATGCGCCCCGCGCGCAGCGCCGGCAGGGGGCCGCTCTCGCGCACCAACTGCGGCATCGGCCGCCCGCCCGCGATCCCGAGCACCACAAACAGGTTGCCCGCGTGGTCGCAGCCATCGGCCAGCAGCGGCGCGAAGCCCTCGATCTGGCCCGCCTCAAAGAAGCGTGCGTCATCGGCCAGCCGCTGCCCGGCGATCGCGGCACAATCCGCCGACGCGGCGACCACTTTGACCAGGACCGACCGACCGTCGCGACGGTCGATCCCGCGATACAGCGTCAACGCGCCCGATCGCGCGACCGCCGCACCGACGGCAAACCGGTCGATCAGCACCTCGCCAGTCAGCGGGCCGACCGCCACGCGCCAGACCCCACGCGGTGGCAGGAGCAGCGATCCGTCGAACGGGCACCGCCGACCCAGGGCGGCGTAGGGCTGCCGCCGGCCGCAATGGCGACAGACGACGTCGGCAGACGGCCCATGATCGGCGACCGCTTCGGAACCCGAAGGCGTCCCAGCCGGCGTCATCGACGCAGCCCCCTCGGCCGACGCGGGGAGGAGGTCGCAAGGAGGTTCGCTCATCCTGGATCTCCTTTTGCTGTTTTATGGATATATCCTAAGCAATACACCGTACGTATATCAACGTAATATTCCACCGCGAACAGAACGCGGCCAAATCTGCCCAGACCCTGCTTGCCCTTGGCGCCCACACCTGCCACCTTGCGAGCGCGCTTCTGGTTCGGAGTCGTCGATGGCCACGGCATCGCATCCATTGACCCGCGCTCTTGAGAAGGCCCACCCGGTCGTCTTCTCCACCTACGCGATCGCGGCGGCGTTCACCTGCTACTTCTGCATGTACGCCTTCCGCAAACCCTTCGCGGCCGGCACCTTCGACGGCAGCGCCGAGGTGCCGCTCGCGGGCGCCATCGATCTCAAGATCCTGTTCATCGTCGCCCAGGTGCTCGGCTACTGCCTGTCCAAGTTCGCCGGCATCAAGGTCATCTCCGAGATGACCCCCGGCCGCCGAGCGCTGGCCATCCTGGTGGTCATCGCCTGGGCCGAAGGCGCGCTCGCCCTGTTCGGGTTGCTGCCGCGGCCCTACAACGCGATCGCCATGTTCCTCAACGGCGTGCCGCTGGGCATGGTCTGGGGCCTGGTCTTTGGCTTCCTCGAAGGCCGCCGCGTCTCCGAGGCGCTCGGCGCCGGCCTGAGCGCCAGCTATATCGTCGCCAGTGGCGCCGTGAAGACGGTCGGCCGCTTCGTGATGGACGACTTCGGCGTCTCCGAGTACTGGATGCCCGCCGTGGTCGGCCTGATGTTCGCGCCGTTGATGATCCTGTGCGTCTGGCTGCTCTCGCGCCTGCCGCCGCCCTCGGCTGACGACGAGAAGGTGCGCGTCAAGCGCGAACCGATGGACGGCCGCGCGCGCGCCGGCTTCGTGCGCCTCTTTGCGCCGGGCCTGGGGCTCCTGACCCTGCTCTATATCTTCCTGACCGCCTATCGCGACTTCCGCGACAACTTCGCGGTCGAGATCTGGTCGGCCCTGGGCTACTCCGAGACGCCGAGCATCATGACCACGAGCGAGCTGCCCATCGCGGCCGGCGTGCTGATCGTCCTGGCCACGCTGATGGGCATTCGCAGCAATCGCAAGGCGCTGGTGGTGGTGCACGGGGTGATGCTCGGCGGCAGCGTGCTGATCGGCATCAGCACGCTCGCGTGGCAGCTCGGGTTTCTGCCGCCCGCGGCGTGGATGATCCTGGTCGGGCTCGGCCTCTACATCGGCTACGTGCCCTACGGCTGCGTGCTGTTCGACCGCATGATCGCCGCGCTGGGCGTGGTCGGCACCGCCGGCTTCATGATCTATGTGACCGACTCGTTCGGGTATCTGGGCAGCGTGGGTCTGCTGCTCTACAAGAACTTCGGCGCGCCCAACCTGTCGTGGCTCGACTTCTTCGTGGGCTTCAGCTACGTGACCTCGATCCTCTGCTCGGTCTGCTTCGTCGGCGCCATGATCTACTTCGCCCGCAAGAGCCGCGAGGCGCCGCGGCAGGCGGATTGACCGCGTGGTGAGCGCCGGCCGGTGGCCCGTCCGATGCGGTCGGATGGGGCCCATCCTCGCCTTTTTGCTGGTCGTGCTGTTCGCCCATGCCCCCACTGCGCGCGCCGCCGAAACGGGCGCCGTCGCCGCCGAAGCCGCCTACTTCGAGGGCCTCGACCACTTCCGCGAGAAGGACTACGCCGCCGCCCGCGCCGCTTTCGAACGCGCGCTCACCCTCGGCCCGGCGCCCGAAGTGCGCCGCAAGGCGTTGCAGGCGTTGGTGCGCAGCGCGCTGGAGCTGAGCGCCACCGATCTCGCGGGCGGCTGCGAGGTGGTCACGCGCTTCGCCGCACCGATCGAGCGCCTCGACCCCAAGACCGAAGCCGGCGCCGAGGCCCAAGGCGACCTGCGAGCGCTGCGCACCCGATGCGCCGAGGCGAAGGCCCCGGTCGCCCCGTCGCCGGCCGCCCCCGAAACCCCCGAGCCACCATTTGCGGCGACGGCGCCGCCCGCGGCCCCCACCCGCGCCCTGCCCTGGGTGCTCAGCGGCCTGGCGGTGGTCGCCACCGGCGCGGCGGTCACGACCAACCTGCTCGCCCGCGACGCGCTCGACGACCGCGACGCGGCGCGCGATCGCTTCTGGGCCGCGGCCGACGAAGCCGCCCGCCTGAGCGCCGCCCACGACTTCGGCTACCACCAGGGCGTGGCCGAGAGCCGCGCGACCGCGAGCTACGCGCTCTTCGCCGCCGCCGGCCTCTTCGCGGGCGGCGCGCTCTGGGCGTTCTTCGATGGGCCGTCGACCCCGCCGCCGGTCAGCGCCCATGGCCCCGCCGCGCTGTGCTTCTCGTGGTAGCCCGCGGCGCGCCGCTCTGGCTCGGCCTCGCGCTGCTCGGCGCCTGCGTGCCGCTCGATGAGGTCGACCTGCCCGCGCCCGACGCCGCGCCCGATTTGGCCCCGCCCGACCGTTGCACCGTTGACGACGACTGCCAGCGCCCGGAAGCCGAGGCCGGCTGCGCCGACGGCGTCTGCGTGCTCATCGCCTGCCACGAAGGCGCGCACGACCTCGACGGCGACCCCGAGAACGGCTGCGAGTATGCCTGCACGCCGACCGGCCGCGACGAGCTGGCCTGCGATGAGGTCGACGACGACTGCGACGGGCTGCTCGACGAGGCCTCGACGATCAACGGGGTGTGCGGCGCCTGCTGGCTGTTCGACGGCGCGGGCGAGCACGTCTACTGGATGTGCGAGGCGCCCGTGGCGTGGGAGCAGGCGCAGGCGCGCTGTCAGGCGCTCGGCGCCGAGCTGGCGAGCGTGCAGTCGCAGGAGGAGAACGATCTGCTGCTGACCTACGCCGACAAGGGCGTCAGCGTGTTCCTCGGGCTCAACGATCGCGAGGTCGAGGGCGAGCACGTGTGGAGCGACGGCTCGCCGGTCGAGTTCACGCGCTGGAACGAGGGGGAGCCCAACGACAGCCAGGA
>JAGQJJ010000382.1 GCA_020430675.1 Myxococcales bacterium | reverse complement strand
TCCCACAATCGGCAGAAAAACCGGGGCGCCAGCGATAGACCACCGGTGCGCGCAGCGAGGCCGGCAGCACCGGCGCCGTCGTCTCCAGCGCCGCCGCCGCGGTGCGCGCGATGAACTGCGCCGCCGCGGTCGGCCCCTCGGCGGGCACCCGAAGCACGGCGCCGTCGAGCAGCGCATCGGCGCGGCCTTCGGCGACCACGTCCCCCCAGACCGTCATGTCGCGCCCCGTCGTCGGCGTGACCCGAACGACGCCGATGGACGACGCCGCCTCCGCGAGCAGTGATATGGTGACCAGTTCGTCACCAACTGCAAAAAAGCGCAGCGCCGCCTCGCCCGCGGCGTCGGCAAAGCCGCCGCCCAGCCATTGGCCCGTGGCGTCGTCGACGCGCAGCGCCAGCGGACCGGCAGGCACCGCGACCATGGGCCCGAGGCCCGCGTCATCGAGCACCCGATGCCAGGCCTCGGCGCGCACGGCCACCCGGTGCGCGACCCGCGCCGTCGGCGTCCACTGCGCCGTGACGGTCGCCTCCCCATCGGCGCTGGCATCGAGGCGCAGGCGCAGCCGGCCGGTGGCGGGCAGCGTGGCGCGCAAGGCGGCGCGACCCAGCTCAAGCGCGTCGACGGCCACGCGCTGCGGGGGCGTCTCATCGGTCAGCAGCGTCGCGACCAGCGGAGTGCCGTCGGTCTCGACCCGCAGGACGAGATCGGCCCCGGCCGGGCCCTCGACGATGGTCCAGTCCACCGCGCCCGCACAGAGTCGCCGCCGCGTGGGCGCATCGGGCACCAGGGCTTCGAGCGCGCCCGGATCATCGCCGCAATCCGCCGGGGGGGCTTCAAACCGCACGTCCAGCGCATAGGTCGCGCCCTCGCCACTCACCTGGACCAGCAAACCTTCACCGACCCGGCCAGCCAACTCGCCCTGGCGGCCGCTGATCTGTCTGCCGACCCCGCCCGGGGCCTGCAACGCCACGGTCACCTCGTCATCGGCGGTGAAGCGCACATGGGCGATGGCCGATGGCTCGCCGTCGATGGCAAACCAATCGGTGACAAAAGGACAGGCGATCAGATCGGCAAGCTGGCCCGCGCCCAGAGCGACCGCGGGCTGTTCGGGCGAGCTCGGCCCGAAGCGGTCATCCAGGCAGGGCGCGCTCGCGTCGGGCGTCAGGGATGGATCGGGGTCGGCGTCGCAGCCGAGCACCAAAACGAGGGGCGCGAGGCAGGCGGCCGCGCCGATGTGCCAGCGGCTCAGCGAGCGAAGCCGCGCTCGCGATGCTCTTCGCGCTCCTTGCAGCGGATGCACAGCGTGGTCACCGGGCGCGCGAGCAGGCGCCGGACCCCGATCGATTCGCCACAATCCGCGCACCAGAAGTACTCACCCTCGTCCAGCCGCTCCATCGCTTCGTCGATCTTGTCGAGCAGGTGCCGCTCGCGCCCGCGCATGCGGAAGGCCAGCGCCTGGTTGTAATCCGCGGTCGCCAGATCGACCTCATCGGCCAGATCATCCTGATCAAGGGTCATGTCTTCGGTCAAGGTGCGCTGCGCGGCGCGCAGAATGCGCGCCTTCTCGGCGAGAAGCAGCTCGCGGAAGCGGGCCGTGTCGGCGGCCATCTGCTCATCGGTCGGCGGATTGGTCTCGGCGTCCTTGCGCTCCGGCATGAGGGGCTCCACAGGAGGAAAATGGGGCCGCACCCTATGGGCACCGGGCCTTCGTGTCAATGCCGACCGTGCCGGACTGGGATGCGCGGCGTCGTTGGCCCCGTCGCGCGTCTCCGCGACGCCGTCCGCCGCGTTCGGTGGCTGCCCGAGCGGCAAGCGCGCCGTCGAGTGATGAGCTTGACCGCTCGACAGTGCGAGGGCGCCGCCTCCGGCTGCGGTCGCGCCCGCGACGCGCCGCATGGCGCGCATGGGGCGTCAACAGACTTGCGCACCGTCGCCAGGTTGCCGGCGCCGGGCGTCGGGTCGCGCGTGCACTGGTGACCCATCCGGGTTAGGATGCGTCGCCGTGATTCACAAGCTCTCGCTGTACGTCGTCATGATCGCCGTCGCCGCGCTGCTGCAGCTCGGGTTCGGGGGCGACCTGAGCGCCCTCTTCGCCCGGCGCCCGCTGCCGGCCGACGGCCCCGTGGTCGACATCGCGCTCGGCGTCGCGGTGGGTTTGTTGGCGGTGCTGCTCTCGCGCCTCGGCACCGCGCGCTTCGACTGGTCGCGCCGCATCGACGCCGAGTTTCGCGACCTGCTCGGCCCGCTCGAACCCCGCGAGATTTTTGGCCTCGCCATCGCCAGCGCGCTCGCCGAAGAGATGTTCTTTCGCGGCTTCTTGCAGCCGTTGATCGGCCTTGAAGCCTCGGCCGTGGTCTTCGGCGCGGCTCATGTGCCCTGGCGGCGCTCGCTGATCGCCTGGACGTTTGCCGCCCTGGCCATGGGCTACGTGCTCGGCTGGATGTTCGAGGCGCGCGGCAACCTCATCGCGCCGGTGCTCGCCCACTTCACCGTCAACTACTTCAACCTGCACGCCCTCGTCCGCCCGCTGGCCCACGAGGCGCCGTGAGGGCGCTCGGGCCGCTCTGGGCGTTTGTCATCACGCTCGACGGCCACCTGCTGCTCGCGGTCACCGCCGCCAACCTGGGCTTCGCCATCTGCGCCAGCCTGCTCTTCTTCCGCAATCGCCGGGCGCTCGACCTGCTGTTCATCACCCTCGGTGTCTTCTTCGTGGTGATGGTGGTCTCGCTCGCCGGCCTGCACGCCTTCGCCGGCACGCCGGTCCGTGAGGCGCAGGTCTTCATCCTCGATTGAGGGCCGTGCGGGCCGTCAGGGCAGGGGATGGTCGTAGCGCTCGGTGGTGGATTCGCCGGACTTGATCTGCACCTGGATGGTCGCGCGATAGGGCGGGTCGATGTCGCGCTCCAGCACCACGGTATAGGTGCCCGGCGCCAGCGAATAGCCCAGCACCGGCGTCCAGCCCAGATCCTTGCCTCGCACCGAAGCGCGGGCCGGCGGTTTGGCGATCAGCTTGAGCACGCCGTCGGGCTGCGGCTCGGGTTCGGGCTCCGGCTCGGGCGCGGTGTTCTCGACCCGCCGCGGCGGCGGCCGGGGCCGCACCGGGCGCTGCACCGGCGGCGCCACCGGCTCGGGGCGCGCTTGCAGTGTCAGGATCTCGGTCGCCTTGCGGTCGAGGTACTGCGGCAGCACCTTGGCCAGCGGCTCGTGGCCCGGCGCTTCGGCGTGAATCGTCGCGCGCCCGTCGTTGGGCAGGTCTTCGTAGGTGCGGGTGCCAGCGCCCAGCGTCTTGCGCACGCCGTCGGGCAGCTCCAGCACCAGCTCGGCCTCGTCGGGCTCGGGGATGAACGTCACCGTGACCTCGGCGGGCAACAGCCGAATCGTCTCCAGCTTGTTCTCGCGCCCGGCCTCCAACTCGACCTTGACCGTGCGCGGCAGGTGACCCGTCTTCTCGATGCGCAGCGAATGCGGCCCGGGCTCGATATCGGGCACCCGCAGCGGCGTCTGATCGACCGGCTTGTCATCGATGAAGACCCGCGCGCCGCCGGGCTCGCTCTCGACCACCAGCCGCGTCGTGGCCACCTTCTCGACCAGCTCGACCGCCAGCGCGCGCTCCTCGCCTTCGCCGACGGTGAACGTGCGCTCGGCCGGCTCGTGATTGGGCGCGGCGACGCGCAGGGTATGCTCGCCCGGCGCGAGGCCGCCGATGGTGACCGGCGTCGACGCCTCGTGCATCAGGCGCCCGTCGAGGTAGATCTCGACCCGCGCTGGCCGCGTCTCGACCTTGACCGTCGCCATCTCGGTGCGCCCGGTCAACAGCAGCACCGCCGCCAGACCGCCAGCGATGGCCAGCACCGCGATGATCAGCAGCGTCAACAGCCGCCGTGAGGTCTCACCCTCGGGCGCGATCGGCCCCAGGGGGTCTTCTTCCGGCGAAAAATGGCCCGGCACCGTGTCGGGCGCGCCCGAGACGACCGGCGGGGCCTGCAAAGGCGGCAGCGAGGGCTCATCGGCCTGCACCATCGACGCTGGCGCCGGCGATGACAATAGCGGCGGCCTGGCTCACTTTGGGGGGTGTAGTGGTGCTGCCGGCAGTGATGAAGATGGCGTGCGGCTGACGACGCCCCTTGTCGCGGGAGCCGAAGCGTGTGTGGCCGTTTCCGCCGTCAACAACAGCGGCGCCAGCGCCAACCTCTATGGCTGGATTGATTTCAACGGTGACGGCGATTTTGACGGTGATGCAGACGAGCTGCTGGCGACGGGTGATTTTGCCGGTGGGGTCGCGAGCGTGCCTGTTGGGACCATGAGTGACCAGGCCTACTGCTTCACAGTACCGGCCGGCGCTACCTTCGACGGCGGCGAGACCCATCTACGCTTCCGCCTGACCAGTGACGCGCTCAGTGGCGCCACACCCTGGGCCGGCGCCGCCTCAGATGGCGAGGTAGAGGATTATTACCAGCCGCTGGCCTGCGTTGGCAACCTGGTCTGGATGGACAATGGTGTTGGTGGCGGCGTGGCGGCCAATGGCATTCAGGATGGCGGCGAGGCCGGCATCGACAATGTGGCTGTAAACCTGGTCTGGGCCGGCAGCGATGGCAGCTTGCAGACAACCGCCGGCGCCGGCACAGCGGCCGGCGATGACCGGCTGTACAGCACGACGACGGCCAGCGGCGGCCAATATCAGTTCTGTAGCTTGCTGCCGGAAAGCGAGACAGTCTCCGCTGCAGCGAGCCAGACCGAGAGCGTCAGCAATACCAGTGTGCGTTCCATTACCGACAACGGTTGCATCAGCGGCAACTTTCGCGACCGTTCGTTTGTGATAGCCAACGACTTAATCATTGAGAACGTCACCGTCGGGGTGAACATCAGCCATTCTTACCGCGGTGACCTGGAGATCAATTTGATTTCGCCGGACGGGGTGCTGGTCATGTTGG
>JAGQJJ010000381.1 GCA_020430675.1 Myxococcales bacterium | reverse complement strand
TCGCGATCGGCGGTGTCTGATCGGGGCGGACGGGCGCTTGTCGTGGGCGAAGGTGGACGCCTGCCCGTCGCTGAAGCTGATTCACATCGCGGGCGCGGTGGATGCGGTGGGCTGGGCGGCGCGCGCCGATCGGGTGCTGCCGGCGATGCCGCGGCCTTTCGGCTATATGTCCACGTCGCCCGCCAAGTTGGGTCCGCGCCCGGTGCTGGAGTTGTCGGCCGCGGGTCTGCGGGTGGGCGAGGTGGCGGCGCGGGCGCGACGGGGCGGGGCATCGCCCGCTGAAGCGGCGCGGCGCGCGCTGGCCGAGGCGCCGGCGATGGACTTTGCGCCGCCTTGGTCCTGGGTGACCGAGGATGTGCGGGAGTCAGCCCATGCGTGAGGCGGGCGAGCCGCCGCGGCTGTTGGGCATCGCCGGCAGCCTGCGCAACGCGCGGTTCGGGCCGGGTGGCGATGCCTTGCTGCGCAGTCTGGCCGAGCTGCCTGATGAAGCGGCGCTGCAAGCGTGGCTGGCGAGCGAATGTGCCGTGCACCTTCAGCAGTTCCTCGACGCCGGGCGCGCGGCGGGGCTCGACTTTTTGCAGATTCACCGGAATCTGCGGCGCGCGGGCGGCCAGCGGGGGTTGAGCAACTCGGAGTCGGCGCTGGCGGCCGGGCTGTGGGCGGCGCAGCAGTTGGGGGTGGCGGTCGATCACCTCTCGCTGGCCGAGCAATTTGATGGCTTTGGCGCGCCCCGCGACCCGGACGGCCTTCGCGCGCGGCTGCTTTCGGCGGATGGATTTCTGCTGTCTGGCCCAGTGTATTTCGGCGATCGAGGCAGCCTCACCGAGAGCCTGTTCGAGTTCATCGAGCGAGACGCCACGTTGCGGGCGCAGCTTGCCGGGCGCCTGTTTGGGGGCATCGCGGTGGGCGCCAAGCGCAATGGCGGTCAGGAGACGACGCTCATCTACCAGATGCTCGACGCGCTGCGGCTGGGGCTGCTGGCGGTGGGCAATGACAGCGACACCACGTCGCAGTATGGCGGCACCGGCCATGCGGGCGATGTGGGCACGATGCACCTCGATCGGTACGGGCTGGAGACCTCAATGGGCGTCGGCCGTCGCATGGCGCGGGTGCTGTTGCGGCTGGCGACGCCACACGCGCTGGCCGATCGGCCGCGCGCCTTGTTCCTGATCCTCGCCGACGCGGATGGCCTGGTCGCGGGCGGCGTCGAGCAGCTTCGGGCGGCGTTGACCGATGTCTTCGATGCCACCGCGCTCGACCTGCCGAAGCGCACCATCCGGCGCTGCATCGCGTGCGATATCTGCCCGACGCAGATCGACGTCGACGCTGTGTATCGGTGCATCATCGAGCACGGGCGCGATGACATGAAGGCTTTGCATCCCCTGCTGTTGGGGCATGATCTGCTCATCCCCGTCGCGGTGACGCTGCATGCGCCGGGGGCGCGGCAGAGCGTGTATCAGTCGTTTGTCGAGCGGACCCGCTATCTGCGGCGCGGGGATTATGTGTGGTCGGATCTGCTGGTGGCGCCGCTGCTCTTTGAAGAGGTCGGCCGGCTGTCAACCGAGCTGATGCGCATGACGACCTCGTTCGTGCGGCATCACACGGTGCTGGCGACGCCGCAACTGGTGCCATTGCTCGATGGCGAGGCGCTCGGCCTCGACGCCGTCGCGGCGCGGCTGAAGGCGATGGCGCCGATCGCGGCGCGGTTGACCGCCGGGCGGTTGTCTGCGGCGCTCGCGCCATCGCCGACGAAGTACAACCCCGTCGGCTATGTGCTGGCCGCCGACAAGGATCGCGAGGACGAGCGCATGGCACGGCGGGCGCGCATGGTCGAAGCGCGGCGACAGGTGGTCGCCGATGCGGCGGCGACGCGGTTGAAGCCGCGTGAATGAGGGTCGCCGGCTGGTGGCGCTGCGCGCGGGCGCGGTGCGGTGTCGGCTGCGGCGGCCGTATCAGCTCTCGTTCGGCCGCCTCGATCACTTCCTGGCCCATTGGTTTGTGGCGCGCGACGCCGAGGGGCGGCTCGGCGTGGGCGAAGTCGTGGCGCTGCCAGGTTACGGTCATGAGACGGCGGACTCGGTGGCGGCGACCCTGGCACGGTTCGCGGCCGAAAACCGGGGGGCGGCCCATGCGGTGGCGGTCGCTCGGGCGCGGTCGCTGATCGCAACTTCGCCGTTTGCGGCGTCGGCCATCTTGACCGCGCTGCAGTTGCCCGCCTGGCTGGACGAAGTACCCGCGCCCGCCGCGGTGAACGTGGCGGTGACGCCTGACGCCGAGGCGCAGCCGGACGAGGCGCGGCGATTGCGCGCCGCGGGGTTCCGATTTCTCAAGGTCAAGATCGGCCGTGGCTTCGACGCCGACGCGGCGCTGGCGCGGCGGTTGCTCGACGCGGAAGCGCTCGACGTGCGGCTGGCGTTCGACGCCAATCAGGGGTTTGCGCTCGACGAGGCGCTTCGATTTGCCGAGGTGCTCGCCGACGATCCGCATCGCCGCGTTCAGTGGTTCGAGCAGCCGATCGACCGGGCCGATTGGGCCGGCCTGGCCACGCTCTGTGCGAAGGCGCCGGTGCCGATCGTGCTCGACGAGAGCATCGATGACGCTGCGGACGCCGCGCGGGCGGCGAACATCGGCGCGGCGGGCGTGAAGCTGAAGCTGTGCAAACACGGCGGGCCCGATGAGCTGGCGGCGCTTCTCGCGGCGTTGCCAGTCGAGTTGCAGGTCATCGTGGGCAATGGGGTCGCGACCGATGTGGCCAACGCGGTCGAGCTTCTGGTGCGGGCGCGCAGCGGCCGATGCGTGGCGCCCGCGGAGTGCTGCGGCTTCGCGCGACTGGTCGAGCCGCTGGCGTTCGCCGGGCTGACCGTTGACGATGGCCAGGCCCGGCTGACTGGCGATCTTCGCGACGCGCTGGAAGGCGCGGTCGCACGATGGGAGGCGCGTTCATGAAGACACCGGTGGTGCTGGTTCAAGGCGCCGGCGGCGGGGGTGGCAACAACCTGATCCGCTCGCTGCGGCGCAGCGACGTGCCGGCGCGCATTCTGGGCTCGAACTGCCTGCCGCACGCGGTCGCCAAGTCATCGGCCGAGCAGAGCTGGCTGTTGCCGGTTTCGAGCGACCCCGGCTATGCCGATGCCTTGCGCGGGCTGATCGAGCGCGAAGGCATCGACGTGCTCATCCCCTGCAATGACCGCGAGGTGGGCGCGGTGGCCCGGCTGCGCGATGCCCTGCCCTGCCGGGTGTTTCTGCCCGAGCTGGATGTCATCGAGACCTGCCAGGACAAACACGCGCTGTATCGCCGGCTGAGCTCGGTCGGCGTGCCGATGGCGACCAGCATCAGCCTCGAAGAGCAGCCGGACCTGCGCGCCGCCTGCGCGGCCCTGCCACCGACCGACCGCTACTGGATTCGGCCGCGCCGCGGCTCAGGTTCCAAGGGCGCGGGATGGGTGCGCACGCCCGAGCAGGCCGAGCAGTTCATCGGGCTTTGGACGAGTCTGCGCGGCTTCGATCGGTCGAGCTATCAGGTCTCGGTCTTCCTGCCGGGGCGCGACTTTGCGTTTCAGAGCATGTGGTATCGCGGGCGCCTCGTCGTGGCCAAGCTCGTGGAACGGCTGAGCTATTTCATGGGCGCCAACCGGCTGAGCGGCATGTCGAGCACGCCCGAGATCGCTCGCACGGTGCGCGATGAAGGCGCGCTCGAGACGGCGCTGAAAGCCATTCGCGCGTTGAGCCCGGCGCCGCACGGCGTGTTCAGCATCGACTTCAAGGCCGACGCCGAGGGCCGGGCGCATCTGACCGAGGTCAATATCGGTCGATGCTGCATGATCACGACCATCTTTGATGAGACCGGCACCCTCAACACGGTGGGTGCCTATCTGCGGTGCGCGCTGGATGATCCGCCAACCATCGCTGATCCCATCGACATCGAAGAGGGTCATCTGCTGATCCGCGACCTGGACACTGAGCCTTTTGTCATTCATGAGTCGCGCTTGCCGGGGAGAGTCATATGAAGGTCGTGCATGGCACCATGATCATCGCCAACCAGGCGACGATGCTCGTGCCGGAGATGCGTCGGCGGGGGGTGACCGCGGCGACGATCAGCTATTACAAGACCTATCTGGGTTATGAGGCGGACTTCGAGCATCCCATCGCTGACATCCCTGACGAAGCGGCGCGACGGCGGTCGACGACCCTGATCGCGGCGAGCGCGATGCAGGAGTTTGATGTCTTCCACCTGTGGTTCAACACCTCGTTCACGCTCGATTACAGCGACCTGCCGATGCTGGCCAACCTGGACCGGCCGGTGTTCATGCAGCACGCCGGCTCGGATGTGCGCACGCTGGAGAAGGCGAAGGCGATGAACTCGTGGGCGGTGGTCAAGCCGATGCCACCGGGGCAGATTCACGCGCAGCTGAGCGTGATCTCACGCTATATCAAGACCGCCATCGTTGGCGAAGCGCGGCTGTATGAGTATGTCAAAGACTATTATGACAAGGTGCATATGGTGCCCATCACCATCGATCTGGCGGGATTTCCGCTGAGCGATGAGCACCTGGCCAATGAGCGACCGCTGGTGGTGCATGCGCCGACGTCGCCGGCCTATAAAGGCACCAAGTATGTGATGGCGGCGGTTGAGAAGCTCAAGAAGCGGTATGACTTCGACTTTCAGCTCGTGCAAGGCATGCCGCACGAAGAGGCGAAGAAGGTCTATCGGCGGGCGGATATCATCCTCGATCAGTTCCTGGGTGGCGGGGTCGGCAGTCTGGCGACCGAAGGCATGGCGCTGGGCAAGACGGTGCTCTGCTGGGTGTGCGATCGCGCCCGGGAGGGTTATCCCGAGGAGCCGCCGGTCATTTCGGCCAATCCCGATACGCTGGAAGCGAAGCTTGAGATGGCGCTCAACGAGCCGGGGCTGCGCCGCGAGCTCGGGCCCCGGGCGCGGGCGTAT
>JAGQJJ010000380.1 GCA_020430675.1 Myxococcales bacterium | reverse complement strand
CGCGAGGCGCTGGCCGGGACGCGCAGGCCGAGGCCGCGCACGATGGCGGCGAGGCGCGGGCGCTTGAGGGGGGTGAGGAGGCTCTGGATCGTCGGGGGCGCGGTCGACATGGTCTGCTCACGGTCTGGGGCGGGCGCGTCGCCGGTCGACGTCATGCCATGGCGTCATCGCCCGACAAGCGCCCCACCGGCCGCGCCGCTGCCCGCGTTGCGACCAGTATTCGCCGGTCGCCGCGCGGACCGCAAGCCGTTGCGGCGCCTTACCCCGGCAGCGCGTTGTCGGTGGCGTGGGCGCGGGGGTGGGCCTGGTCGTAGACGCGCATCAGGGCTTGCAGGTCGACATGCGTGTAGCGCTGCGTGGTCGAGAGCGTGGCGTGGCCGAGCTGCTCTTGAATGCTGCGCAGGTCGGCGCCGCTGCCGAGCATGTGGGTGGCGCAGGCGTGGCGCAGCCAGTGGGGGGTGGCGCCGGCTGCGGTGCAGGCGGGGCGCAGGGATTCGACCAGGCGCTGCACGGCGCGGACCGAGATGCGGTCGCCGCGGCGGTTGAGGAACAGAGCGCTCGGGTGGCGGCATTTGCTGCCCAGCTCGATGCGGCGCGCAATCCAGGTGCGCAGGGCGGCGACGGCGGTGCGGCCCATGGGCACGATGCGCACCTTGTTGCCCTTGCCGGTGACCCGCACCGTGCCGCCGCGCAGGTCGAGGTCGCAAAGGTCGATGCCGACCACTTCGCTGACGCGCAGTCCGGCGCCGTAGGTCAATTCGAGCAGCGCGCGGTCGCGGGCGGCGGCCGGTCCGTCGCCCGCGGGCGCTTCGACGAGGCGCGCGGCGTCGTCGGCGGACAGGAAGCGCGGCGCGCGCTTGCCCTGCTTCGGGGTGCGCACGGTGCCGGTCGGGTCGACGTCGAGCAGCCCGGCGCGTACGGCGAAGCGGTAGAAGGCGCGCACGGCCGAGAGCTTGCGGGCGATGGTCGGCGGGGCGTAGCGCTCTTTGTGCAGATGGGCCACGTAGCGCCGCACCGCGCGGGTGTCGATCGCGGTCGGGTCGAAGTCGCCGCCCTCGGCGACGTGCTCGATGAAGAAGCCCAGATCGCGCAGATAGCCGCTGACGGTGCGCGGGCTGGCGCGCTTCTCGGTGGCCAGGCTGCGATGAAAGGCGGTGACCCACGCATGGGGTTCATGTGCGCTCATGGGGTCAGTGTAGGCATCTGCCGCCGATGTTGCCAGATTCCCGACCGGGCGGGCTGGATTCGGCGCGGTCGCCTGGGCTATCAACGGACCATGCACCGCACGCTCCGGCCGCTGGCCGCCGTTCTCTTGCTCGCCGCGCAGCACTTCGCCTGCGAGGCGGATCCCATCCCGGGTCGCGGCGTGAGCGATTCACTGCCGCCCACCGATCAGTTCGTGCGCGACAGCTTCGATCCCGACTTTCAGGTGATCGACGCCCAGCCCGACATGCCGCCGGTCATCGACGCCGAGCCCGATATGCGCGACATGATGGTGGTCGACGCCGAGCCCGATCAGACGGTCGACGCTGAGGTGCCGGTGACGCCCGCGCCGCGCGCGCAGGTGGCGGTGCTCGCCGGGCGCCTCGACGCGCAGGTGGCCTGGATCAGCCGCGGCAACCTGTATCGCAAGGCGATCGACGTCGACGCCATCGCCAGCGGGCGCCTGCCCGACGAGCGCCTGGAGCGCCGCGTGCGGGTGGCGTCGCTCGGCGGCTACGACGGGCCGCTGACCGGGGCGCGCACCAGCAATGGCGATCCCTGGGTTTTTGTGGGCGCCGGGCCCGACGGCATGATGCAGGGCTTCAACCTCGGCCAGCCGGTGGCGCAGGCGCAGGCGCTGGAGCTGTGGCCGCCGTTTGTGGTGGGCGCGCAGGGCGATGTGCTGTTGCTGGTGGGGCGCAGCGCGGCTGATCCGACCTCGCCGGTGGCGTGGCGCGTGATCGACGCCAGCGGGCTCTCGGCCCGGCGCACCGATCAGCAGGGCATCAGCGTGCCCCTGGCGGTGACCACGGCGCTCGATAACTGGGTGGCGGCGTTTGATGATGGCGTGTGTCAGCAGTTCTTCGGCGGCACGGGCGGCGCGCTCACGCCGGGCGGGGTCTGGCCCTGCGCGATGCGGTCCGGCGATCAGCTCATCGGCGACGGCGCGCGACTGCACGCGGTGGGGCAGGTGGGGCCGGATGTGATGGCGTGGACGCTGATGCCCGGCGCCCACGGCCAGCCGATGCCGGTCGAGGTTGAGGGCGATCCGCGCCTGGTGGTGGTGGCGGCGAACGCCACGATGGGGCCGGTGCTCAATCGCCTGCCCGGCGCCCTGGTGCTGCCGGTCGACGGCGAGGAGGACGCGATCTTCCTCATCGGCGACGACGAGATCAGCCGCATCGCGGTGCTCGACGCCAACGCGGTGTTCGGCGCCATTACCTACTTCCAGGCGACGCTGCTGGTGCGCTGGCCCGAGGGCGCCTCGGCGCCGTTGGCCGAGTCGGCGCAGATCGCCGATCGCCGCGAGGCGCCGGCGCATGGGCTGGACTGCCGGCGGCCGGCGCCCGAGACCTGCGAGCTGCGCGACTACGATTGCGATGGCTCGACGCTGGCCGGGCGCTGCTGCCCCGTGCCCGAGGCGGGCAACCCGGGCACCGAGGTGCGCTTCCGGGGACCGCCCACGTCGCCGTGGTTCATCGCCAAGACCGATGACGGGCTGCTTCTGGCTTATGGCTTCGGGGGGCGGGTCGAGGTGGCCCGGCCGCGGGAGGGGCGCACGACCGAGTATGCCGATCTGCCGATCCTGGCGGCCTTTGAGGGCATCGAGCGGCCGCTGGAGTACTCGAACTACCTGAGCCGGCTGATGGTGCGCGGCCGACTGCCCGCTGAGGTCGTCGACACGCCCGATGCCGGCGTCGAAGCGGACGCAGGGCCCGACGCCGGGCCTGATGCCGAGCCGGACGCCGGGCCGCCTGCGGCCGCGCGCGAGCAGATCCTGTTCTATGCCGGCCAAGGCGCCGACGGCCCGGTGACCGCGGTGGTCGATCCGCCCTGCGACACCGTGCTGCACATCTCGCTGCGCAACGAAGCCGGCCGCGTCTTCTGCCCCGACGAGGCGTTTGACCTGCTCTATGACCGCAACCAGGTGCCGCCGGTCTCGCAGGTGGTTCGGGTGCCCTATCCCGACGGCGTCATCGGGCTGCGCTGGGTGGGGCCGACGGTGGCCGAGGACGGGGCTGAGGTCTTTGTGGCCGCCGCGGGCGATGACTACGCGCTGCATCAGTGGCGGCAGGCGAGCGATGGCACGCTGACGGTCGATGAGCTGCCCGCGGTGCTGGCCGCCATGGAGACGGCCGACCGCACATTGCCGATGCGTCCGCCGCAAGCCGGGGGCGTGCGCGCGGCGCGGGTGCACGATGGCTTCGTCGAGGTCTACCTGCCCGAGCGCGGCTGGCGGCGCGGAGTCAGCTCGCGCTGGCCGGTGGCGGCGACCTTCTCGCGTTACGAGCCGGTGGCGTTTTCGGTGGCGCAGGTCATCAACGCCAACACCCCGGCGACCGATCCCGAGTCGCCCGACTACCAGCCGGCGCAGCGGCGGGTCAGCGTTTTCATGCACTCGCTGCGCGAGGGCGAGCTGCATTGGGGGCAGGCGTTGACCCTCAAGGAGCGCGTGAACCACGCCGGGCGGCAGGTGCATGGCGTCCTGGCCGCCGAGTACGGCGAGCAGCGCGGGCCGACGCTGTGGTGGGGCTTCGGCGAGAACACGGTGGGGCTGGAGCCCTTCTATGTGTCGTGCCGGGCTGCGAGTCAGTGACTAATTGGTCATAAATTAATCAAAGACCACCAACAGCGCGCCGGTGACCAGCGCGGTCGCGGCGACGGCGGCCGAGGCCTTGTAGCCGATATCAAGCGCTTCCAGGCGCGACTGCTGGTTGTCCCACTCGCCGCCGCGCGCCGCTGAATCGCGGGCGTCGGCGGCCTCATTGCCCAGCGCAAAGCACACCGCGGCGGCGGCGCCAGCGACGACCGCGCCGCCGAGCGTGACGTAGCCCCACTCGCGGGCGCCGAAGCCGCTCGGCGCCGGGGGCGGGGGCGGCGCGGCGGTCAGGGCGGGCGGCGACTGGCGCCCCACGCGGGTGAGCGCCGCCTGAAAGTTCACCCCATCGCGCGGCAGCACGCGCACCGTTCGGCGCAGCGGCGCGTAGCCGGCGCGGCGCAGCTCGAAGGTATAGGTGCCCGCCGCCATGCGGGTGACAACCGGCGTGGTGCCGAGCGAAGCGGGCGCGTCATCGACCCGCAGCTCGGCGCCGGGCGGATCGGTCTCGACCCGCACCGTGGGCATCAGGCGCACGATCACCGCCCGGGCCTTGCGCGTCTTTTCTTCGTCGGGTCTGGTCGCCAAGAAGCGCTCCAGCGCGGCGACCGCGTCGGCGTAGCGGCCGAGCTGTTCGAGCACCAGCGCCTGGTTGGCGATATAGCCCGGCTGCGGATCCGCCGCGTAGGCCGCTTCGAGCCGCTGCAGGGCCAGATGGTAGTCGCCGGCCAGAAAAGCCTCGTCAGCGGCCTGTTTATGGGCCGCGGCCGCCGCCGGATCGGCCGCGTGGGCGGCGGTCGTGGCCAGCAGCAGGGCCAGCGGGATCAGTCGTCGCATTCGTGCAAGGCTCCGCAGCTGAGCGAGAGGCCGACGACGCGGCAGCACCCGATGGGCGCCGCGTGGCCGGGGGGACCATCTTCGGCGGCGTCCCCGCAGCCGGCCACCGCGCCGCCCGCGCCGCCGCTGCCGGGCACGCCGGCCACCAGGGCCAGGGCGATGCGCGCCTCGTCTTGCATCGGCGCGCCGGTCAGGTCGAAGAACAGCACATCGGCCGCCGAGAGCCGCGGGGGCACATCGCCCCGGCCGACGCGCAGCACCGCCAGCGAGGGACCGCCCGCCGCGCCGCCCGAGTGACCGCCGCAACCGCCGTCC
>JAGQJJ010000379.1 GCA_020430675.1 Myxococcales bacterium | reverse complement strand
GCGCCGCCGCCCGTGATGGCCAACCGCTGCGGCTGGGTGCAGACGTCAGCGCGGGCGTGGGCCCGCTTGACGTGCGCGGCGAGGTGGCGGTCAGCCATGGCGGCTCACCGGTGCGCTATGCCTACGATCCGGAGGCCGATGAGCCGGTCACCGAAGAGGATCGCAGCGACGACTGGATCCACCAGGAGGTGGTCGGCGTCGAGTGGGGCATCGCGTATGGCGACCAGGACACGCTCTATCTGACCGCCGAGTACTTCCACAACGACGCCGGCTACGGCGACGAGGCGGTCTACCCGGCGCTGATCGCGCGCGGCGGCATGACCCCGCTGTACACCGGGCGGCACTATGCGGGCGTCGCCGTGGCCCTTCCGGCGCCCGGCACCTGGGACGACACGACCTTCCTGCTCAGCGGATTGGGCAATCTGAGCGATCGATCCTTTCTGGCACGCTTCGATTACCAGATCACCCTACTGACAAAATTGCGACTCTACTGTTATGCCTCGGTGCATCTCGGCGAGGGTGAACTGGCGCTGAGCGCAGAGGTGCCGGCGGATCTGTTCACCGACGACGTGCGCCCGTTGGTGCCCCAGGGGTTGAGCCTTGAAGCAGCGCTGGTGGATCTGGGCGTCTGGCTCTCGCTCGACTTGTGACCGATGGGTCAACGAGCGATACGAATGGGTCTAGCGGCGCAAACGGAAGACAGGCATGACATCCAGCGTGTCAGCCGCCAGCGGAAGCTGGCGTTGATCGCGCAACCAGACAGAAAGACTGACGATCGAGTCATTGCTCTGGGCGGCGTTCTGACACAGCCAGGGCGTCAGATCGACGTGGCCGTAGACGATGCGTACTTCGGAAGCAAACGCCAGCAATTGCAGGGAATCGAGGCCCAATTCTTCGGACAGCGAGGCGGTGGGGTTGGGCGAGACATCGGGTGCGATCCGCTGAAGGCGGGCGAGCAGGTCCTCGATGATCATGCCGACAGTCATCACGATGGCATCCTGCCAAATCAACGCACGCAATCGTCAACCTAACAGGCAGCGCGCTGAATTCAAAGCAGGTGGCCCGGAGATAACGTACGGGTTACCCCTGATTCTTCGATTTTTCCGTCGAGCCGCCGGCCAGCGCGACCAGCAGCAGGCCGAGCACCGCGGGCACGGTCTGGATGTAGAGGATCTTCATGTTGGCCGTCGCCGCGCCATAGACCCCGGCCACGGCAACGCAGCCGAGGAAGAAGAAGCGCAGTTGGCGAGCGATGCGGGCGTCGGGGTGCAGCACGCTCCAGACCAGACCGGCGGCGAGGAAGCCGTTGTAGAGCCCCTGGTTGGCGGCCAGCACCTTGGTCATCTCGGCGTATTCGGCGGTGATGGCAAAGGCCTTCTGCCCCCGCTCGCTGGTCCACAGGAACATCTCGAGGACCAGGATATAGATGTGCAAGAGCCCGATCAGGCCGGTGACGATGCGCGCGGCGGTCTTCATGTTGCCTCCCTGTCTGGCGGGCAGTGTGGACCCCCGGGTCGGGGCGCGTCAACGCACCCGTCAGGGCGCGGGCACCTCGGGCGTGCCGGTGAGCCAGGTCGAGAGGAAGTGTTCGTATTGGGCTTTGGGGCCGGGGGTCTGAAAGACCACCTCGTGGCCGTCTTCGACCGGACCCTGGCGGTTCTGCGTCACCACGCGGGTCGCGCCGCGTTCGCCGTTGCCACGCACCGGCCAGGCCAGCGCGGCGTGGCCGGCGAGCGGCAGCAGCGATTCGAGGCCCTCAAAGGCGGCGAGGCGCGGTTCGGTGGCGTCGAGCGCCGGGCCGGCGAGGTCGAGGCCGAGCGCGAGGCTCTCGGTATTGGCCATGGGCGGCAGGATATAGGTGTCGACGATGCCCTGCATCATGAGGACGTGCCGATCGCGGGCGGCGGCGCCGTAGAGCGGGGGATCGGCCGCTTCGCCGGCCCATTGCAGCAGCGTCAGGGCGATGTCGTTGGAGTGCAGCTCGCGCAGGCCATAGCGCAGCAGGCCCTGGGCCAGCGGGGCGGTGGCGATGGGCGAGATCTTGTGCACGACGTTTTCGAGCCAGCTGCCGCCGGCGCCGCTGAGCAGCAGGGCGCCGAAGCGGGGCTCGACGGCAAACGCGAGCGGCGCGATCGTGGCGCCCATCGAGTGGCCCATCAGCGCGAGGTGGTCGTGATCAAAGCGCAGCGCCGGGCCCTCGGCGCCGGGGCAGGTCGACAGGTCGACGGTGAGCGCGTCGATCAGGTGGGCGGCGAGCACCAGCTCAAGCGCCGACTGGCGGATGTTGTCGCGCAGGGCGGCGGGGTTGTTGATGTTGAAGATGAGGAACTGCTCGTCGCCGCCGGTGATGTTGCGCCGGCCGCCGTGCGGGCCATCGATGCTGAGGCCGGCAAATCCGGCGCGGGCGAAGTGGCGGGCGGGGCCCGAGCCGGGCTCTTCGGGCGGCGCGTCGTGGGCCGGGCGGAAGCCGCGGTCGACGAGGGGGCGGTCGCCGCCGCCGCCGGTGCGCGAGAAGACGACCAGCGGGTAGCCCGCCTCGGGCATCGGGTGGCGTGGCACGGTGAGCACCAGGTTGGCTTCCTCGTGGCCCTGCAGGACGAGATGGCCATCCTCCCAGGCCCAGGCGCCGCCCTCGGTGGCAAACGGCGGCGCGCCCTGCTGCCAGGTGGGCATTTCGATGGTGCCGGTATAGACGCAGAAGTCGTCTTGGACCTCGGTCAGCTCGGGCGGCGCAGCCGGCGCGGGCATTGCTTCGAGGGCGTCGGCGCGCGCGTCGGTCATCTGGTGGGTCGGCGCGCCGGTCGAGAACACCGCGAGGCCGGCGATGCGCTCGGGTGGCACGCCGCGCTCGGCGAGGCGGATGAGGGCCTGGCGCCAGGTGGACCACGCGGTGTCGTCGAGGCCGGACACCGACTGACCGTCGTAGATCTCGGCCACGACCGGCGAGCACGGCAGCGGCAGGCCATCGGCGCCGCGCAGCGCGGTGGTCAGCACCGCGGCGTAGAGCGTGCCTTCGGCGAGCGGGAAGCCTTGGTAGGGCAGCAGCGAGACAAAGTGCGGGGCGCCGAGCGGGCCGCCGTCGGCCTCGTAGCGGGCGCGGATGGGCGTGCGTGGGCCTTCGACGGTGAGCGGCAGCACAAAGGCGCTCGCGTCGTCCGTCACGCTGGCCGACACGTCGGGCAGGCTGGCCGGGTCGAGCGCGTCGGTCAGGCTGAAAAAGATCGCGCCGCTGACCGACCAGCCGTTGGCCGTGGCCATGAGCTCGGCGCGCAGCGTCTCGATGAGGGGGACCGCGGCCGGGTTGGGCAGGCCGGCCAGCTGCGGCGGCCGGCCGGGCGGGCGGCGCGAGACATCGGGGAACGGCGCGGCGAAGAAGCCGTCGCTGAGGGTGAAATCCATGCGCACTGCGGTCTTGCTGGCTTCGACTTGCGCATCGGACGCGGCCGCGTCGGGCGTGGCATCGATCGACGGCAAAACGCCGGAATTGTCGTCGTCGCAGGCCCAGAGCGCGAGGGCCAGACAGAGCAACCGGCGCTTCACAGGAACACCTGCCCTTCGCCCCGATAGGTGGGCTCGACGGCGACGATCGTCTCGCCGCGCACCAGGTGATAGGCGGCGAAGCGCTCGGCGGGCTCGCCGGCTTTGGCGGGCCGCATCAGCACCGTGTCGCCGATTTCGATCGCGGGCGTGGCCGCGCTGCGGCGCAATGGGGTCTGCACCTCGCCGGCGCCCTCCATCGAGACGTAGCTGAGGCCCGGTGGCCAGACGGGCTGCGGCAGGCGATCGGCGGCCGCCGGGCCCGAGGCGATGATGCCGCCGCCACCGAGCGTGACGTGCTCGGGATCGGGCAGACGACAGGCCTCGAAGGCCAGGAAAAGCGCGGGCCGCAGCGCGACGGCGTCGTTGGCGTCGAACAGGTGCGAGCAGAGCAGGCCCGAGCCGGCGGTCACTTCGGTCAGCGCCGGATCGGCGGCCGACCAGGGCACGCTGCCGGTGCCGCCGCCGTTGATCACCGACATCTCGTGGCCCGCCGCGCGCAACGCGGCGACCACCTCGGCGCGCAGGCGGCGCACCGGCGGGCGGGCGACCCGCTTGAACGCGCGCTCGCGCAGACCGTGGTCGGGCAGGCCAGCGATGTGGGCTTCGTAGCCCATCAGGCCGACGAGGCGGGTATGCGGGCGGGCGGCGAAGCCCTCGGCGAGCGCCGCGGCGGCGGCGGCGGTGCGGATCGGGCTGCGCCGCACGCCCAGATGGGCGCCGCCCAGGCGCAGCGAGACGTCGAGGTCGATGAGCGCGTCGAGCACCACGCCCGCGGCGGCGCCGGCGCGTTCGAGCGCGTCGAGGTGGGCGGCGCTGTCGACCACGATGCGCGCCGTGGCCCCGGCGGCGACCGCGTCGGCGAGCGCGCCAAGCGCGGCGCGTTGCGTGGTCGGATAGGCCACCAGCAAGTCGTCGAAGCTCTGCGAGAACAGCCGGGCGGCCTCGGCGGCGTGATAGCACATCAGCCCGCGCACCCGCGGCCCGCCGCGGTCGAGCGCGCGGCGCAGCAGGCCCCGGTGGCGCACGCTCTTGCTCGCGATGCGCAGCGTCGTGGCGCCTGGGCCGAGGCCGGCGACAAGGCGGTCGAGGTTGGCTTCGAAGGCGTCCAGGTCGACAAGCGCCGCCGGGCGCGGCAGCGCGTCCGCCAGGCGGGCGAGCGTCTGCAGGCGATTGGCGTCGGCGGTGGGCGTGGCCATCGGTCAGCCGGACCCGCGCCGGGCACTCACCGGCGGAAGAATGCGCGCGTTGAACATGCCCTGCTCCTCTTCATCCGTTGGCCGAGAAAGTACCACGTCGGCGGGTCGGCGAGGCGGCGCGTGCGCGCGGTCGGTCAGCGCCTCGCTCGATGCCACCGCACACCCCGGCGGGCCGCTCGACATCTGGCCTTCGGGGGCCTATTCTCGCCGCCGTTCGC
>JAGQJJ010000378.1 GCA_020430675.1 Myxococcales bacterium | reverse complement strand
GGGCCACGGCCACATGCAGCTGCTCGCGCGCGACCTCGGTCTGCCGCTCGGCTTCGGCCTTGCGCGCCTCGGCGCGCGCCGCCTGCCGGTCGGCCCGCCGCGCCTCGGTCAGCGCGTCGAGCGTTGCCAGGGTCAGCACCGCGATCACCACCAGCAGCGCGGTCACCAACCGACGTCGGCGTCGCGTGCGGTGCTGCCGGCTGCGCTCGATGAAGTCGCGCTCGATGGCGTTGAGATCGGCCCGGACCGCGTCGCTCTCGGCCTGGGGCAGCCGGGGGTCGTCGTGCCAGAGGCGACTGATGTGCTCGCCGCTCGACCGCCATTCGCGCGCCGCGCGCCAGAGCGCCTGACGCAGCGGGAGCTGATCGCGCACCTCGTTGCGCCACCGCCGGACCCGCGCCCAACTGGTCACGAGGATGTCATGAGCCGGCTCGATGGCGGCCAGCCCAGGCGGCGTGGCGTCCACCGCCACCAGCAGGCGCGCCTGGACGAACGCCTCGACCACGCGCCCCATGCGCGCGGTCTCGTCGGGGTCGCGCCAGATCAGCTCGTCGCGGGTCGCCCGCCGCTTGCACAGATCGCCCCCCGCCAAGGAGATGAGCCGCAGCATCAGCCGCCGGATCGTGGCCTGACATGGGGCCTCACCGATCGCCGATGGGTCATCGGGCAACGTCGCAAAGAGCGCCTCGGCGCGCTGCTCCATCATGTCGGTGAGCAGGCCCTGCGCCGATGCGTCTCGCCGCAGCGTGCGGTCTTCCTGGCCGCGCCCGTGGGGGCCGAAGCTGCGCTGATACAGCTCGGACAAGGTGAACGAGAGCAGCGGCAGGCCGCCGGGCATGCCCCAGACCTCGTCGACGAGCGCTTCGGCCATGGTGTCGGGCTCGAAGTAGATGACCGTCTGCGCGGCCGGCCCGCGGATGACCTCGCGCAGCGCGTCGCGGCCCATGACGTCGAGCGATTCGCGGCCTCGTTTGAGCGCGTCGCCGATGACGGTCCGGGCGACCCGGTGCTCGAAGTCGGCGCGCAGCGTGGCGATGACGCGCAGCCGGGGGTCGCCGAGGGCCTGGTGCAACCGGGCGAAGAAGCCGCGTTCGGCGCCCTGGCCGCCGTGCTCAGCAGCCATTCGGGCTGAACGCCGCGATGGCGCGGGTCAGGCGCGGCCGGCGTTGATCCAGTTGGGGTTGCGGAAGCGGCTGCGCTCTTCGTCGAGCTTGTCGACAACCAGCGCCTGCAGCGCGTTGTCGTCGGGGTGCAGCTTCTGCGCCTTGGCGAGCAGGCCGGGCTCGGTCTCGCGGTTGTCGGCGTCGGGCACGCAGCACTCGACCGGGCAGACCGACTGGCAGGCTTCATCGCCGTGGAAGCCGACGCATTCCGTGCAGAGGCTGGGGTCGATGACGTAGATCTCATCGCCCTCGCTGATGGCCTCATTGGGGCATTCGGGTTCGCACGCCCCGCAGTTGATGCATTCCTCGGTGATTCGGGTCGACACCGACTTCTCCTCCACGAACGCCCTTCCGGGCGGAGTTCATCGCCGTCCTGCCCTCACTGCGACACGAAGTCGATCAGCTCGCCGGCCAGCGCGTCAGGGGCATCATTCTGCACCATGTGGCCGGCGCCTGGCAAGAGCCGGCGGGGCACGTCGAGGCGCAGATCGAGCCATCGATCAAGGTGGGGTCCGAGCCATTGGCTCTGCGCCCCGCCGAGCCACCGCGTGGGGCAGCGTACCCGCTTCCAGGCCACCTCGGCGGCGTCGGTCGGGTAGGGCACCGGGGCGCGCGTGCGGTGCAGCGGGTCAAAGCGCCAGCGCCACGCTCCGTCATCCGTGGGCATCGCCGCCCAGGCGGCGAGGCGCGCGGCCTTCTCGGCCCCCAGCTTCGGCTGCGCGCGCATCAAGCGGCGCACCGCATCATCGAGGCTCGCCAGCCGACGGTCATGGCGCGCGGCGTCGAACGGCGCGGTCTGATCGAGCCATTGCGTGAGGCGGTCGACATAGCCGGCCGGCGTGCAGGGCATGGGCCCGAGCCCCTCGACCAGCAGCAGGCCATCGGCGCCCGCGGGCCGCGCGCCCAGCCAGAGCGTCGCGATCATCGCGCCCATCGAGTGCGCGACGACGATCAGCCGCTTGCGGCGCACCGCGCGAGCGATGGCGTCCAGATCGCGCACGTAATCGACGAAGTGGTAATAGCCGCCCGCGCCGACCCACTCGCTCTGGCCATGACCCCGCCAATCGAGCGCGGCCACATGCCAGTCATTTTGCGGCAGGGCTTCGGCCAGAAACGTCCACGCCCGCCCCAGGTCGAGGTAGCCGTGCAGCAGCAGCACCGTGGTGTCGCCGCCGCCGTCCCAGACGTCGAGGTGGTGGCGAAGCCCGTTTGCTGCGATGAACTGATCTGTCGGCTTCAAAAGTACATGCGCACAAAAAAAAGCGTCACGGCCGCACCGAGCACGATCCAGATGATCGTGTTGGTGAGGGTGCTCTTCTTCTTGGTCTCGCCGACGCCCGCGATGCCCTGAAAGCCGCCGCGCATCTTGGTGAGCACGCCCCCGCCGCCCTTGAATTCGACCGCCTCGGGCAGCCCTTGACCCGGCCCGCTCGACTCGCGGGGCGCGCCGCCCGTCGCGACCTCGCGCGCCGCCCGCGCCTCAGCGGTGGCCTGCGCCGCCTTGCTCTTCTTGCGTCCCTTGCTCATGACTCGCTGCTCTCCGGCGTGCGCGCCGGCACCGGGTCGCGGACGCGCACGCGATGACCCACCCGCCACATGGCGAGCGTCTGCCGTCCAGTGTAGACCGGCGGCCCGATGGCTTCGACCAGGCGCGTCGTATCGAGCGGCACGCCCAGGTGAAGCTGGGCCACATCGCGCACGGCAAACGGCAGCACGCCGATGCGCGAGAGGGCCTGCACGCCCGCCGAGACCACCCAGGCGGGCGGCTGCAGAAAGCGCGTCTGCAGAATCCCCGCGACCGTCGACAGATGCAATGGCTCGGCGCCGGCCGCGTTGTAGGCACCGCGCAGGCCGGGCTTTGCCGCGCAGGCGAGCAGGATGCGGGCCGCGTCGTCGATGTGCAGGAAGTTCAGCACGGGGTCGCGGCGTGGCGGCGCGAGCAGCGTGGGCTGGGCCAGCACGCCGTCGATCGGCCGGCCGCGGGTCGGGCCGAGCACCGTCGCCATGCGCGGGATGACCACCTCCACATCGGGCAGCGCGGCGGCCATCTCGATCGCCACCCGCTCGACGCGCGCCTTGCCAGCGGCCAGCTCGCCGCCGAACAGCGCCGCCAGCCGCGCGCCGGCGCCCTCGTTGACCACCCGCAGCGGCGCGGTCTCGGCGACCGGCGTCTCGCTCGGCGCGTAGACCCAATCGCGCGAGGGGATGACCACCCGGCGCACGCCGGCGATGTCGGCCAGCTCGAGCAGTCGCCGCACCACCGCGGCCTCGCTGCGCGTATCGCCCGGCCGCGCGCCGGTATGGGCCAGGTGCAGCACCACGTCGACGCCGTCGGTCACCATCAGATCGCCGAGCTGCTCGGCGTGGCGCACATCGCAGTTGATGAAGTGCACCGGCCCCAGCATGCGCGGCGGCACGCGATCGACGCCGAAGACGCGCCGGAACGGGTGGCCCTGCATGAGCCGCGCGACCACCGCCTGGCCCAGATAGCCGCTCAGGCCGGTGATGAGCAGGTTCATCGCGGCGGCGCGGCGTTCGGGCGCCGGCTCAGCTCGTCGATCGGGGCCAGCTTGTCAGTGAGGCGCGCCACGATGGCGCTGGTGTCGACGCGATTGCGCTCGCCGAAGAGCGTGATGTCGAGCACCAGGTTCGCGATGGCCATCTCGACCAGCGGCGCTTCGTCGCTCACCACCGCGCGGTCCAGGCGGCTGCCCTCGGCGTCGCCGACCAGCAACGGCGCGTTGTCCGCGACCAGGATGATGCGGCGCGGCCAATGCTCTCCCAGCCGCGCTTCGTCGATGCCGTAGCACAGCACGTCGCCCAGCGAAGGCGGCAGGTCGGTGAACGAGAACAGCGTGACCGCCACGCCGGCCTCGCGCGCGCGGCCGAACGCGGGCGCCAGGCGCTGAGCCTCGCGACGCCACAGCGAGGCGATCACCCGCCGCTGCGCCCCGGCGATCAGCCGCTCGGCCTCGGCGAGCACCGCTTCGTAGCCCGTGACCGTCCAGGTGACCGCGTCGGACTGCGGCCCCATCACCTGGGCCACGGCCCGCTCGAAGCTCTCCAGATCGCGCGCAAACCGCGTCTTGAGGTGGTCGGCCAGCCGATCGGGCGGAATGGGCACGTACCGCGCCGGCTTGCCCTTCACCGCGTTGACCAGCCCCGCACGCTCCAGGCGCTTGAGCACGCTGTAGATCGCCGAGCGCGGGATGCCGCCGCGCGCCGCCAGCTCATAGCCGGTGGCCGGGTGACCGCGCAGCAGCGTGATATAGGTGCGCGCGTCGCTGCCGGTGTACCCCAGCGAGCGCATCGCGGCGACGACCTGATCCTCGATCTCATCTCCGAGCGACATGCCCCTTGGGTACTGGAATCTGCCGCCCGCTGTCGACCTTCTTGCTTGCGCTCCCTCTGCGGGTCGGGTCGAATGGGGGCGGACCGGTCCTTGAAGAGTGCGATGCGGTTTGATGACCTTCAGTTGATCGCCTGCTTCGAGCTGTTGTTGGGCGCCGCCTGGGCGGACGGAGATTTTGCCGAGAGCGAGCGTTCGGCGCTGTTCGAGCTGTTCTGTGGCATGACCGGCGCCGACCGGCTCACCGCCGAGGCGCAGCGATTGTTCGGCACGTTTCGGCCCGATCGCCTCGACCTCGACCGGGCCTGCGCCGCGCTCGGCTTTCGCGCCGGGCGCCCGCCCACCGACGCCGTCGAGCGCCGCCGGGCGTTTTTGACGCTGCTCGGCCGCGTGGTCGACGCCGATGAGATCCTCGAAGGTGGCGAAGGGGTCTATATCGGCCG
>JAGQJJ010000037.1 GCA_020430675.1 Myxococcales bacterium | reverse complement strand
CGGTTTGTGCGCCACACACGAAACAGTCGGCGGGCCAGATGAGGTTCAGCAGTCCGTCCCACAGGTTGGCCATCTCGATCTCCGGCGGTTGGCACCTATGAGATCCATCGGCACGCCGCGCCCGGTGTTGCGCGAATTTCGCCCCTTTTGCGCCATACGGTTTTCGGTTGGCCTGTGAACCACAAACTGCTACATGTCGGCACTCTTGCCGTCGACCTGCCTTCGGAGTTCCGATGCACCGTTCGCTGCTCTTCCTCTGCCTCCTCGCCGGCACGGCCGTCGCTGCGCCCGACGCCGGCTACGACCTGCGCGCCAACGCCCCGCTGGCCCATGTCTATCGCGACGGCGTGGTCGCCGATGCCGCGGCGGTCGGCTTCGTCAAATACACCCGCGACATGAACGGCAGCTGGAGGACTGGCATCCGCGAGGACGGCCGCCCCGGCGCCTACCAGCCCGGCTTGCAGACCAACCTCTGGTTCCCCATCGGCCCCGAGCTGGCCAGCGAGGATCTGGTCGTCGAAGCGGTCTTCAAGCCGATCGGCAACGACCAGCGCATGGACGCCTTCATCAACGGCAAGAAGGTCAAGAGCTACACCCTGCAGCCCGGCTGGCAGGTGCAGCGCTTCGAGGTGCAAAAGGGCGCCATGCCCGTCGGCTTCAACAAGGTGCGCCTGCACTTCCGCCGCGCCGTCGAATACAACGGCACCAAGACCGGTGCCGCCATCCGCGCCGTGCGCGTCGCCCGCGCTTCGGCCCCGCCGTTGCCCGCCGACGAAGCCGCGCTGGCCGCCGCGCTCGCCCCGACCGAGGGCGACGCGCTCAACCTGCCGAACGGCGGCGGCCTCGACTATTACCTGGTGCCGCCCAAGGGCTTCACGCTCACCGGCACCGCCACCGGCGGCGAGGTCGAGGTCTTCACCCAGCTCGACGGCAAGCCGGCCAAGAAGCTCGGCGGCGGCGCCACGCTCAAGCTCTCGCTCGACGCCGTCGCCGGCCAGCCGGTGCGCCTCATGCTGCGCGGAAAAGGCGACGTCAAGCTGACCGGCGCCCGCCTCGACGGCGGCAAGGCCCAGCCGCTCGCCGGCGCCAAGGCCCCGAAATACATCGTCTTCTGGCTGATCGACACCCTGCGCGCCGACAAGCTCGACTTCTACCAGGTGCCAAACGCCAACAAGCGCCCGAAGGTCAAGACGCCCGCCCTCTCGGCGCTGGCCAAGGAAGCCACCGTCTTCGAGCCCTACTGGGTGCAGGGCAACGAGTCCAAGGCCAGCCACGCCAGCTTCTTCACCAGCACCTACCCCGCGGTGCACGGCGTCTACACCCAGGAAGCCAAGCTGCGCGATGAGCACACCACGCTGGCCGAGGTCTTCAAGAAGGCGGGCTACAAAACCGCCGGTTTTGTCAGCAACGGCTATGTCAGCGAGCGCTGGAACTTCAACCAGGGCTTCGCCGACAAGGACTTCGTCAACTTCATCCGCGAGGGCAAGGCCAACAACGCCAAGGCCGTCTTCAACGCGGCCAAGGGCTATATCGAAGCCAATAAGGGCACGCCCTTCTACCTGTACCTCGGCACCAGCGACCCGCACGTCACCTATCGGGCCCACAAGGAGTTCATCGACCAGTACGACCGCGAGGGCAATTACGGCGGGCGTTACAAGAAGGCGCTGAGCGGTGATGAGCTGGGCAAGATCAAGGGCAAGAAGACCCCGCCGAGCGAGCGCGATCAGCATCGCATCGAGGCGCTCTACGAGAACGAGGTCGCCTTCAACGACAAGTGGTTCGGCCAGCTCGTCGAGACGCTCAAGGCCCAGGGCATCTACGACGAGACCATGATCATCGTCAGCGCTGACCACGGCGACGAGTTCTGGGAGCACGGCTCGTGCGGGCACGGCCACAGCCTCAATCAAGAGCTGGTCAACGTGCCGCTGGTCATCCGCGCGCCCGGCCTCTTCCCCGCCGGCAAGCGGGCCACCTTCGGCGCCGACGGCGTCGACCTTCTGCCCACCTTCCAGACGCTGCTCGGCCAGGCGCCGGTCAAAGACGCCCAGGGCCTCGACCTGATGCCGCTGGTGCACGCCGAGGGCGCCGTCTACCCGCGGGCGACCATCGCCAGCATGGCCAAGAGCAGCTACGCGCTTCAGGTGGGCCGGGCCAAGGTCATCATGCGCAGCGAGCAGGCCATCTCGGCCTTTGACGCGCAGACCGACTCGGCCGAGGCCAACGACGTCTTCGAGACCCGCCCGGTGCTCGCGCTGGCCGCGCTCGACCCGCTCAGCCTCTTCCTCTCGCGCGTCCGCGAGTGGCGCAAGAACGAGTGGGGCGCGCCCAACGTGCTCACGCCGGCCTTCAAGTAGCGCGCTTCTTCAACCGGCGACGACGGCGCAGCATCAGCACCACCAGCGCCAGCAGGCAGAGACCGGCCAACCCGCCGGCCGCCCGCCACGCCAGCACCCGCGTCGCCCGGGCCCGCCCCGCCGGATCGGCCGCCGCGTCGGCGGTGCGCCAGGCGTCGACATAGCGACCGGCCAGATACTGCCGCCGCCCGACCTCGCGGCGCACCAGCCAACCCCACTCGGCGTCGCCGGAGAAGCGCGCGAGCCGCGTGAGCGCCGCGTCGGTCTCGTCGGCCAGCGAAGCGCGCATCGCCAGCACCGCCGCGTCGGGCGCCTTGGGGTAGCGCTCCAGGTAACGATCGGCGGCTTCCGGCCCGCGATCGGCCAGCGCCAGCAGCTCGGTCAGCGCCGACGGATCGCCGTCCACATCGCGCTCGACCATCCAATCGAGCGCCGCCTGTGCTCGAGCCGCCGGCCGGCTCTCGGGATAGCTCGACAAAAGCCAGCGCATCAGCGCCGCCGCCGCCCGCGGCCGATGGTGCACGTCGCGCTCCAGCCGCGCCGCGTCCCACAGCCACTCCGGCGCCTCGGGATCGGCCGGCTCGGCTTTCACCTGCCGCAACAGCGCGCCCACTGACGCCGACTTCGCCGCCGGCGCTGGCAGCAACGCCGCCACGAGCAGCAGCGCGATCACGACGGCCGCTCGATGCCCAGCGCCTTCATCTTCTTGTGCAGGTTGGTGCGCTCGAGCCCCAGCGAATCGGCCGCGCGGCTGATGTTCCACTCGTGCTGCTCAAGGCGGGCCACGATGAACTCGCGCTCGGCCGTCTCGCGAAAATCGCGCAGCGTGCCTTCGTCGGGCAGCACCGCCGAGGGCCCCAGGCTCACGCTCGCCCGGCCGCCCAGATCGGCGGGCACATCGGCCAATGTGATGATCTCACCCGACAGGATCGCCAGCCGTTCGACCACGTTGCGCAGCTCGCGCACGTTGCCTGGCCAGTCATGCACGCAGAGCCGCCCGATCACCTCGGGGTGCACGCGCTTGGACCGAAAGCCATTCTCGGCGCAGACCTCGGCGAGAAAATGCTCGACCAGCATGGGCACATCGCCCGCCCGCGCCCGCAGCGGCGGCGAGACCAGCGGCACCACGTTCAGGCGGAAGTACAGATCCTCGCGGAACTCGCCGGCCTTCACCGCCGCCGCCAGATCCTTGTTGGTCGCCGCGATCACGCGCACATCGACCGCCACCGGCTGCTCGCCGCCCACGCGGGTCATCTCGCCCGTCTGCAATACGCGCAGCACCTTGGCCTGCGCCGACAGCGCCATGTCGCCGATCTCATCGAGGAACAGCGTGCCGGTATGGGCCAGCTCGAAGTGCCCGCGCCGCCGCCCGACCGCGCTGGTGAACGCGCCCTTCTCGTGCCCGAACAGCGTGCTCTCGATCAGATCATGCGGGATCGCGGCGCAGTTGACCTTCTCAAACGGCCGCTCCGCGCGGTCCGACTGCTCGTGAATCTCGCGCGCGATCAGCTCTTTGCCGGTGCCCGACTCGCCGGTGATCAGCACCCGCCCGCGCGTCGGCGCCACCTTGGCGATCTGCTCGCGCAGCCGCACCATCACCGGCGCTTCACCGAGCAGGCTCGACCGCCGCCGCCCCGCCTCGGCGCGCAGCTTCGACAGCTCGCGCGCGTCGCGCCCTCGACGCAGGCAGTTGCGCAGCGTCAGCAGCACGCGATCGCGGCTCAGCGGCTTCTCCAGAAAATCGAACGCGCCCAGCCGCGTGGCCTCGACCGCGTCCTGAATCGAAGCGTGCCCGCTGATCATCACCACCGGCAGGTCACGCTCGTCTTCCAAGATGGCCCGCAGCGCCGTCAGGCCGTCCATGCCGGGCAGGCAGACATCGAGCACCACCGCGTCGACCTTGCGCCGCGACAGGATCTGCAGGCCCTCTTCGGCGCTGCCCGCGTCGACCACATCGAGCCCCTCGCCCTCCAGCACCATCGCCAGCGTGCGACGAATGTTCTTCTCGTCGTCGATGACCAGCACGGTGCCGTCGGAAGACTCGCTCATGGAATGCAATAAACCTGCGAAGATGGACGGTTGCGTCGATTCGATTGGCGACTTTACAGCAGGGGCCATCGAATCCGACAGTCCTCGCTGGCCCGGTTGGCCGATTCCGGCGTTGCTCGACTGACCGCTCCCCCAGTGGCGACGGCGTCTCGCGCCTTGGACTCGGCCAACCGGCCTGCGCGATGCCTTGCCATTTTCGATGTCGTCTGCTGTAAGATGCGCCCCCTGCCTGGTCAACGGAGGCCGCCTTGGCCCGACTTCATCTCGCGAGCGCCCTCTTTGTGCTCGGCGTGGCCAGCGGCGCGCATGCGCAGTCGCTCGACAGCCCCCGGGGCATGGCCATGGGCGGCGTGCGCGCCGACCCGGTCGCCAGCAGCGCGGTCGTCTACAACCCCGCCGGCATGGCCCGCGCCTACCTCTACGCCGCCGAAGTGCAGTACTTCCGACTCGGGCCCGACGACGTCAACGTGGTCGGGGTCAACGTCGTCGACTCGAAGACGCAGCCCAGCCTCGCGGTGGGCGCGGCCTACGGCTATCACTTCAGCGACGACGACGCGCCGGTCGACATCAAGGGCCACGACGCGCGCCTCGCCTTCGCCCACCCGCTGGTGCAAAACCAGGTCAACGCGGGTGTCTCGCTGCGCTACGTCGACATCAGCCGCAAGTCTGGCGGCGTCGACAACGGGGTCGACGGCTTCACGCTCGACGCCGGCCTGCTCATCAGCCTGTCGGGCGCCTTCCACCTCGGCGCCATCGGCCAGAACCTGGTGCATATCGACGACCCGGCCATGCCGCGGCGCGCGGGCGGTGGCATCGCCTACACCGGCGAACCGCTCGTGCTTGATGTCGACGTGCTCGCCGACTTCGACACCCACGAAGACGGCACCAAAGCGGTGGTCTCGGCGGGCGGCGAGCTGCTGCTCGCCGACACGGTGCCCATCCGCGCCGGCTACGAATACGACGGCGCCCGCGAGCAGCAATGGGTCAGCGGCGGCGTCGGCTTTGTCACCAGCGGCGAAGGCGGCCAGGCCGGGCAGATCTCGATCAGCTACAAGCAGAACCTCGACCACTCCGACCAGTTCGGCTTTGGCATCGGCCTGATGCTGTTCCTCTGATCCATGGCCCAGCGCTCGCCCATCCGCCGCCTTCTGTCGGCCGCCCTGATGGTGGCGGTGATCGGCGCGATCGTGTGGTCGATTCGCCCCGACCGCGGCGGCCCCAAGGTGGGCTCGGTCGCCCCGCCGATCGAGGTCGAGACCCTCGCCGGCGCGCCGTTTTCGCTCGCCGCCCAGACCGGCAAGGTGGTCGTGCTCGACTTCTGGGCGACCTGGTGCCCGCCATGCCAGAAATCACTGCCCGCGCTGCAAGCCCTGCACGCGCGCTACGCGGCCGACGATCGGGTGATCATCGCCTCGGTCAACACCGACTTCGGCGCCAACCGCGTCGCGTTGCTCAAGCAGTTCATGGCCCAGCGCCAGTTCAACTTCCCGGTGCTGCTCGAAGACCGGCGCAAGGTGCTCTCGATGACCTATGACGTGCGGTCCATCCCCACGTTGGTGGTCATCGACGGCACCGGCAAGGTGCGCCATGTGCAGGTGGGCATCCCGTCCAACGACCCCGAAGAGATCGCCCGCCACGTCGACGGGCGCATCCACGCGGTGCTCGACGACACCTGACTGAATCGATAGTCGAATCGGCTACTTGCCGTCTTTGAGCCGCCGCGCGATGCGGATGTGCTCGCGGTTGCCGACCAGCTCGCGCGCGTGCTGCCGGTCGACGGTGCGCACCACGCGGAAGTGGCGGGCCTTCAGGTCGCGCACGCGGCGATACCCGCGCTCCCACAGATGCTTGGGATATTTGCCCTGCTCGGCCTGCGCCAGCAGCGTCTCGAGCACCTGGACCTGCCGATCGATGTCATGGCAGACCAGGAAGAGATCAACCCCCGCCTCCAGCGCGGCGATCGTGACCTCCTCCATGCCCATGCGATCGACCACCGCCTTCATCTCCAGGTCGTCGGTCACCACCAGGCCCTTGAAGCCCAGCTCCAACCGCAGCACGTCCTGAAGCAGGTAGCGGCTGGTGGTCGCCATGTGCTCGGCGTCGACCTTGGGGTACATGACATGCGCCGTCATCACCATGTCGAGGTGCGGCGGCTTCTGGATCAGCTCGCGATAGGGCAGAAGCTCGCGTTCGCGCAGGCGCTCCAGGTCGAGGTCGCAGACCGGCAGCGTCAGGTGGCTGTCTTCGTGCGTGTCACCGTGACCAGGAAAATGCTTGCCGCAGGCGATGATGGCGTTGTCGTGCAGCCCGCGCACCACCGCGCGCGCCAGCGAGGCCACGCGATCGGGGTCATCCGAGATGGCCCGGCGGCCGATGATCGGGTTGTCGGGGTTGGTGTTCAGATCGAGCACTGGCGCGAAGTTCAGGTTGAACCCCGCCGCCGTCAGCTCGCGCCCGATGACCGCGCCCACCTCGTAGGCCACCGAAACCGAGCTGACCTGGCCGAGATGCGCCATGTCGGGGAACACGGTGAACGGCGCCGGCAACCGGTGCACCGGCCCGCCTTCGTGATCGATGCCGATGAAGGGCGGCGTGCCTTGACCGAGGGTCCAAAGCTCCTCGGTCAGATCCATCAGCTGCTCGAAGTTCTCAAGGTTGCGCGTGAACAGCACATAGCCGCCGATGCCCCACTCCTCGTCGAGATGGGCCAGTTCGGTGGGGATGCGCGTGCCGGGGAACCCGAAGATCACCCGTTGCCCGATGCGGCGCTTCATTTGTTCAAGATCGCTCATACCGCTCCTCGGGCCTCGCGAGCCGGCCGGCGCCGGCAGATGAAGGGGCGCGTGAATCTACCAGTGTACGGCCGGCCAGACAACCGCAGGGGATGCCCCGAATCGCGCCCGCTCAGCGGGGCGTGCCGTGTGGATCGAGCGTGTCGCGCAGCGCGTCGCCGAGCAGGTTGATGCCCATCACCACCGCCGCGATCGCCAGGCCGGGGAACAGCGCCAGGTGCCCTGTCACGAGAAAATACCGCGCCCCCTGATCGAGCAGCGCGCCCCAGGACGGCACGCCATCGGGCCCGAGCCCCAGAAACGAGAGCCCCGCTTCGGCCAGGATCGCGCCGGCCACGCCAAAGGTCGCCTGCACGATCACCGGCGCCATCACGTTCGGCAGCAGGTGCCGCCCGATGATCCACCACCCCGGCGCGCCCATCGCGCGCGCCGCCAGCACAAACGGCCGCTCGCGCAGGCTGAACACCTGCCCGCGCACCAAGCGTGCGTAACCCGCCCAGCCGGTCACGCTCAGCGCCAGCACCACCGCCCAGATCGACGGGCTGCGGGTCAGCGCGATGATCAAGATGGCCAGCAAGATGCCGGGGAAGGCCATCAGCACGTCGATGACCCGCATCATCAGCTCATCGACCAGCCCGCCGTAGTAACCGCTGATCGCGCCGAGCACCACGCCGACGGTCGCGCAGAGCAGCACCGTGCTCAGCCCCACCAGCGCCGCCACCCGCGCCCCGTACAGGATCTGGGTCAGCAGATCGGCCCCGTTCTCATCGGTGCCCAGCCAATGCACCGCGTCGGGCGGGGCCAGCTCGTTGACCAGATCGACCTGCTCGACCGGGAACGGCGCCAGCCAAGGCGCAAACACCGCCGCCACCAGCATCAACAGCAGCACGCCGCCGCCCACCCAATACGGCAGGCGGCGCAGCCACGAATCGCGGGCCTTCATCGATCGAGCCTCACCCGCGGATCGATCGCGGCGTACAGCAGATCGACCAGCAGGTTCACCAGCACATAGGTCGTCGCGATGAGCAGCACCGTGCCCTGCACCACCGGATAATTGCGCGCCTGGATGGCTTCGAGCAGCAACGTGCCCACCCCCGGCCGGGCAAAAATCTTCTCGGTCACGATCGCCCCGGTCAACAGCGCCCCGAACTGCAAGCCGAGCACCGTCACCACCGGGATCAGCGCGTTGCGGAGGATGTGTTTGAGCAGGATCACCCGCTCCGGCAGTCCCTTCGCACGAGCTGTGACGATATAGTCATCATTCATCACTTCGAGCAGGCTGGAGCGCACCATGCGGGTGATCTTCGCCGCCAGCGCCGTGCCCAGCGTAAGCGCCGGCAGCACCAGCGCCAGCAAGGGCTGATCGGTGCGCGCCGGGCTTGGCAGCCAATCCACCGACACGGTGAACAGCAACAGCAGCATCGGCCCGAGCCAGAACGTCGGCGTCGCGATGCCCAGCAGCGCAAAAAACGTCGCCGCGTGATCCACGATCGTCGCCCGGCGCAGCGCCGCGATCAGCCCCAGCGGAAACGCCACCAGCAGCGCCACCGCCATGCCGGCGGCCGCCAGCTCGGCCGTCGCCGGGAAGTTCGCCGCCAGAAGCTCGATCACCGGTCGGGGCTGCACATCAAACGTCTGCCCCAGCGAGCCATCGAGCACGGTGTCCCAGAAGCAATCGTCGTATTGCACCAGCAGCGGCGCATCGAGACACAACGTGCGCGCCAGCCGCGCCCGATCCTGCGGCGCCGCCTGCTCGCCGAGGATCGCGTCGATCGGATCCCCCGGCGCCAGCCGCAAAGCCCCAAAAACCAGCGTGCTTGCCCCGACCAGCACCACCAGCAACGACACCAACCGCCGCGCCAGGAACGCCGGCAGCAACCCCCGACGGCCGGCCGTCATCAGCGCCGCCGCCACCCCCGCCAGCACCAACCACTTGCCCGCCAGCCCCCGCGCGGCGCCCGCCGTGGCGCCTTCCGCCAGCAGCGACCCGGCCCCGAGCAACATCGGCGGTCCGAGTCCGAGCACGATGAGCAGCAACTGGCGAGACTTCCCGCGCACCAGGCCTCCCGAAGAACGGCGCGCATCATACCGTCGCCCAGCCCGCGCGTCCCCCCACCCGTCACGGCCGCGATTTTTCCGAATCGACTTGACCTCGGCCAGCCCACTCCCTAGATTATCGCCGCTCCGGGGCTGTAGCTCAGCTGGGAGAGCGCTAGAATCGCACTCTAGAGGTCAGGGGTTCGATCCCCCTCAGCTCCACCGGAAACCCGCCGAGAAATCGGCGGGTTTTTTCGTTTCTGCCCTGCATCGCCCCGCTCGGATCTTGTCGGCGGCGTGCCTATCTGGCCGCCCGCCCGGCGCCATCGCTCAGCAGGGAGCGGGGATTTGCATACGCTGCTCGGTGGCGAGAACCTGGCGCTGGTGGGCAATCCGGTGGGGCCGTAGCCGACGCAGGTGGTCAACGCGGATGGCGATCCCGTCTGTCTGGTGCAGGGCTGGGAGTATGCGCACCTGATGGGCGAACTGCAGGTGGAGTTCAACGCCGACGGCGTGGTGACGTCGTGCGCCGAGCATCCGCGGGTGCCGTTTGATGGCGGTACGCTGACCTATACCTGTACCGAGGGCCAAGAGACTTCGGAGCGTGTGCTCGAGGGCGATGACGCGGCGGCGGTGATCGCGGCGCTGATGACGCGGCCCGAGTATGTGGCGGTCGAGCGGGACGCGGCGACGACGGCGGCGCTGGCCGCAGGTGGATGAGCTGTCGATGCAGGTCATCGGCCAAGTGGCCGAGCCGCTCTGTCTGGAGCGCTGGCCGGGCGAGCGGCGTTCGACGATCTGCCCGCCCGAGGCGACCTATGCGCAGGGCTGTGACATCTCGAATCATGTGGCCAAGGCGTTCCTGATGTCGGCCCCGACGGCGGATGTGGCCATCCAGAACGGCGGCGGGACGCGGACCGATGGGCTTTACACGGTGGTGACCAACAACTTCATCGGCGGCGGGCGCGATGGGTTCACCACCTTCGGCACCGTCAGCGCGCGCGGCGCGTAGGTCGAGACGTTTGTCGAGTACGCCCAGTCGTGGGTGGATTCCGTCGCGTCGTTTGCCGGGCAGCCCATCGGCAAGCTGCCCGCCGACGAGTACAGCACGCAGGGTCATACCGGCAGCGATGGCTGCGATCACTCGGCGCAGGCGGATTGCCAGAGCTGGTGACGCAGCCAGCCCGGCGCCGGGGGCGAAATAATCTTCGTCTGCCACCGGACCGCCGCCCGCCCCATGCTCGATTGCGGATGCACGAGAGGGGGTCGCGATGGTCTGGCGGCGAAATCTGGCGCTGGTGGCAATGCTCGGGCTGGCGGTGGGCTGTGAGGACTTTGTGCTCAGCGGACCCATTGTCGAGGGCGCGCTGATCGACGGGGCGCGCGCGTTCTGGTCGGACGGCAGCCTGCTCATCGAGCTCTCGGGGCCGCTCGATGACGCCTATCGGCAATCGCAGGTGCGCGTTGAGGTCGAGCGCTTCGACGCGGCTGACCGATCGCAGGGCGTGCTGACCGGGTCGCTCTACAACGGGTACGCCGAGGCCGGGGTGCCGCAGCGCATCTTCTGGCCCGTCGATACGCGGCCGGATCATGTGCGGGTCAAGGTCTTCGAGGGCAATACGCCGATCTTCGTCCTGCCGCTCGACGCGATCGTCGACGTGCCTTTGACGCGCGCGGCGTGCGATCCAGCGGGGTTGGAGAGCAGGTGCCCGCGGGGGGAGATCTGCCTCTTTGATCCGCACTGGCCCTATTCGCAATGGCCCGGCGGGGGGCGGGTGGCGCCGGTCGATCGCGAGTTGGGGCAGTGTCAGCCGCTCACGGTGCGCGCGTGGCATGCCTGGGCGGGCGACGCGGTCGACGCCGATGGCCGGGCGGCGGATGTGGTGGTCGAGCTGATGAGCCAGGTGCCGATGCGGGGCACTTCGGTGCAGCTTGTCGCGCAGGACGGGCGGACCGCGATGAGCTGGGCGGCGATGGAGGGCGATCGCGGGCGACGAGCGCTGGCGCGGATGCAGCTTGGGGGCGAGTTGGGCCGCGTGGATGTGCGCATCGGGCCTCAGGTGATGGCGACCTCGCTGTTTGTGCACACGCCGGAGGTCGCGTTTCTGGGCAACGCCTGCGATCCGATGCGGGTCAGCATTCAGTGCGCGCCGGAGTCGATGTGCGTGGAGAATCGGTGTGTTGCGGCCACGCCGCCGCAGGTGCGGTCGCTGGTCGCGCGCAGCCACGGTGAGGCGTTGACGATCGAGTTTGAGGCGGCCGATCGCGAGCAGGACGTGGTGGCGATCCAGCTCGGGGTGGTGAACGCGCAAGGCGGGGTTTTTGAGGTGATGCGCTGGACGGGCGGTGAGGATCGGATCGGGCAGCAGTGGTATCCGCATGAGGGCGAGCTGATCTACCACGGCGAGCGGGTGCGGGGGCGGCTGACCATCGATCGGCTGTGGCGTGGGTATGAAGCGGTGCAGGTGACGGCGATCGATGCGCTGGGCCTGACGGGCGCGGCGCAGGTGGTGCCGGTGCCGAGCGAGCCGGTGCCGCTCGATGTGGGGGCGGACTGCGATCCATATGGCGTCGATGGCATCTGCCCCGACGGCCATGTCTGCGACCGCGCCGATGGCGACCGCGCGCTTCGGTGCCATGCCCGCCGGCCGGTGGCGGGCGATTGTCTGGGCGTGCCGCCGCTGGTCGATGCGATCGAGGGCCATTGGGACGAGGGCGATCTGATGACCCTGGTCACGTGCGGCACCTACGATCAGGAGCCGGTCGGCAGCGAGCGGCGGTCGCAGGTCTTTGCGTTCACCGCGCCGGAAGAAGGCTCATATCTCTTTGTCGCGGATGGGGATGTGGGCGCGTTGGCGGTGCGCACGGCCTGCGATCTGCCCCGGTCGGAGCATCCGGACGGCTTCCCGTGCGGCAACGCGCGCTATCCGGCGGCGCTGGTGCCCTTGCACGCCGGCGAGACGGTCTACGCGGTGGTGCAGGATGGCAATGACGCGAGCGTGTTCTCGTGGCGGGGCGAGCGCGGCGCCTTTTCGCTCAGCGTCGAGCGCGACCGTTAGGCGTCAGCCGCCGATGGTGCCGGTCAGCTCGGCGCGGCGGGTGTCGACGTAACGGATGCGCGTGACCGGCATGGCGCCGATCTCAAGCACGATGCCCATCGCGTGCAGGTCGCCGATGTTGAGCGAGGCCTGCAGCTTGCTGGTCTTGTACAGCGTGCTGAGCATCATGTGGGCCCGCTTGTTGTCGGCGACGCGGGCGAGGTTGGCCGCCTGCTCTTCGTCGGAGACGTCGCGGATGAGCTGGAAGCAGGGCGCGAACATGGGCGGCATGCCCAGGGCGATGTCGAGGTCGATCAGGCGGTAGCCGCCCGCTTCGATCAGGGCCAGGGCCGAGTTGAACTCGTCGAGGAACTTCTGCACCTTGTCCATGCCGAACTCGGTGCCCATCTCCTTGAGATCGCTGGCTTTCTTCTTCGCCTTGTCGATGAGATCGCCGAACGCCATCCGCCTCTCCTTTGCCGGGGTGACGGGCCCCTCCAGGCCCCTGTGGCGCAACGTACACCGTCGCGGGCGGGGCGGCGGCGAAAATCGTGCGCTCAGCGGCGACGGCGGAGGCGGGTGAAGCCGAGCAGCAAGACCAGCAGCCAGGGCAGCGCATGACCGCCGCTGGCGGCGGCGCAGCCTTCGTCGGGATCGCCGACGCTGCGGTACTGGATGGGGTCGACCTCGCCTTGCGCGTCGGGGTGCCAGGCGAGCACCGCGTCTTTGACCAGGGCCTGGGGCAGCCGGGCGGAGAGGCGGGTGAGCACCGCGCCGCCGAGCGCGGCGAGGGCCGGCTCCTTGGCGCCCGGGTCGAGCACGACCGCATCGGTGACGTAGAGCGGGCGCTCGGTCTCGGCCTGAGCGGCGTCGACGGCGTCTTCGTAGGTCATCCAGCGGTGGGCGCGGATGCGGTCGGCGATCTCGACGACGGAGGTCGCTTCGACGCCGGTGACCGCGGCGCGGGCGGGGCCGAGCACGTAGATCAGGACCGGCAGCAGGCCGTCGGTCGAGAGGGCGCTGAGGCCGAGCGGGTAGACGGGCAGGTCGGTGCCGCCGTCTTCGACCGAGAGCACCAGCGGCGTGGGGCGGGTCGGCTCGTCGAGCATGGCCGCCGGGCGGGTCAGCCGCACGCCGATGAAGTCGAGGCCGGCGTCGGCATAGGGCTGAAGCGCTGCGGCGGCGCCTTGGGGCAGGGCGTAGCCGTTGTTGGTGAGCCAGGTGGCGACCGCCTCGGCGTCGCCGCTGGCGATGATGGCGTAGTCGTACTCGCCGATGCGGCCGACCTCTTTGACGTCGACCCCGCCGGGCTCGCTGCCGGCGCCGGCGCTGTCCCCTGCCGAGCAGCCGCCGTTGCCCCCGACATATTCGACGGTGATCGAAGGACGGGTCAGCGCATCGAGCTTGTCGAAGAGCGCGTCGTCGCCGAGGGAGAGCTGCGCGCCAACCGGGGCCGGCAGCACCCACGAGAAGTTGGCCTCGCCGGGGGTGACGGTCATGCGGACATGCAGGTCGAGGCGGTCGGCGCGGCGGTGGATGAGCACCGTCTGGGCCTCGAAGGCGGCGCCGCTCTGGGCTTCGACGGGCAGGAAGAGGCCACCGCAAGCGAGCGCGGCGGGCGCGGTGACGAGCGCGGTGGCGAGCACGGCGGCGAGGATGAGCAGCGAGCGCATCGCGGGGCGTCCTTGTCTTGAGGTCGGTGGGCTGACCATACCGTCAGCGGGTCTATCGGGTCGAGGGGCGACGCAGCGGCACCGGGTCGAGCAGGGCGGCGCGGTCGGGGAAGCGGGCGCGGAAGTGGCGGCGCAGGGTCAAATTGACCTCATCGGGCGGCCGGTGGCGGGCCCAGCGGTCCAGCGCGGCGTCGCCTTCGGGCGTGCCGCGGCGGGCC
>JAGQJJ010000377.1 GCA_020430675.1 Myxococcales bacterium | reverse complement strand
GCCGACGTGCGCACCTATCCCGGCTACTCGGCCGACTTCTTCGATGGCGAACATGACGTCGTCTTCGGCGCGTCGTGGGCCACCGACCGCAAGCTGCTGCGCCCGAGCTTTCGCAACTGGTACCGGCGCGACTACCCCTACGTCTTCAGCAGCTTCCGCCTCGTGCGCGCGGGCTGAACGCTGCGCCCGCCCGGCCTCGAACCGTGATCGCTCGGATGCGTGGGCCCGGGGTCGGGCCCATTGCTGGCTCAAGGCGCCGGCCCCGTCCGCCGTCCGCAAGCGTGGGCACGTCTCCGGCGTGCGCGTCGGCTGATAGGGCCCGTCACCCCAAGGCCACCGCGGGCGCGCCGCGCTCGGGCACGCGCGCCTCGACCTGCAGGCCCGGGGCGCGCTGGCCCTTGCCGATGCGGACATCGATCGCGCGGCGGAAGGCGGGTGACGTCTTCAACTTCAGCGGCAAGCCGCGCGCTGGCATGACATGGCAGCCCGACGATGCCACACCGCCATCAGAACACGGGCGGGTTGCAGCGATCGCAGTAGGTGCATGCGGCAGAGCAGGCTTCGGCGACGATGGGATCGTGATCGGGCGGATTGCCCGAGCAGCCCTGGCACAGATTGCAGTTGCCGAGGGCTTCATCGCATTGCGCCGGCGAGCCAGGCAGCGCTTCGTCGGCGCACAGTTCATTGGGATACGGCGAGCGTGGGTCGCAGACGGTCGGCAGGTCGGTGATGGAGGGCAGCAACCCAACCCGCAGGTTGTTTTGCTGTTGGTCGAAGACAAAGTCGCTCTCATCGGGGAACTCTTCGGGCGAGCCGCAGGCGACGAGGGTGATCAGCGTGAGCGAGGCGAAGAAGAGGCGCGAGGCATGCAGAGCCATGGGATCACTCCGAAAGGGACAAAGATGGTGGTTGATGGGATCCTCAGAGTCCCTCGGCCAGTGCCTTTGGACTCGATGGCCTCAATACGGCGGTCCTTGGCGCACGGATGACGGCGGTTGACGATTCTCGATGAGGTGGCCGATCGGGCGGGTTTCACGATCGGTGCGCCGCCGGGGCTTGAAGACGCGGCGGCTCGGGCGGGGCAGGGGACGCCGGGCGCAGAAGCCCGGCGGGTCGTCAGTACCGTGTGCCGGCGGCGGCGCCGACGGGCAGGCTGTCGTTGAGGAAGGCCAGCTCCTTGTCGGTCAGCACCACGTTGTTGGCGGCCTGATTCTCATCGAACCGCGACTTCTTCGTGGTCCCGGGGATGCAGACCACGTGCTCGCCGCGCGAAAGCAGCCAGGCCAGCGCAAGCTGCGCCGGGGTGACGCCCTTCTCCGCCGCGAGCGAACGCACGGCGTGCACCAGGTCGAGGTTCTTCTGGAAGTTCTCGCCCTTGAAGCGCGGGTTGTTGCGGCGAAAGTCGTCGGGCGCGAAGTCGTCGGGCGACTGAATGGCGCCGGTCAAGAAGCCGCGGCCCAGTGGCGAGTATGCCACGAAGGTGATGCCGAGTTCCTGGCAGGTGTCGAGCAGCTCGGCCTCGGGGTCGCGCGACCACAGGGAGTATTCGGTCTGCAGCGCGGTGATGGGATGCACCGCTTGAGCGCGGCGGACCTGCTCGGGCGTCGCTTCCGAGAGCCCCAGGAAGCGCACCTTGCCCGCGGCGACCAGTTCGGCCATGGCGCCAACGGTCTCTTCGATGGGCGTGCTCGAGTCGACGCGGTGCTGGTAGTACAGGTCGATGGTGTCGACGCCCAGGCGCTTGAGCGAGGCATCGCAGGCGCTGCGCACGTACTCGGGCTTGCCGTTGATGCCCAGGAAGCCGCCGCTCTCGGTGCGCATGACGCCGAACTTGGTGGCGATGACCGCCTCATCGCGCCGACCGCGCAGCGCGGCGCCGACGAGCCGCTCATTGGTCCACGGCCCGTACATGTCGGCGGTGTCGAAGAAGTTCATGCCGCAGTCGAGCGCGTAGTGCAGCAGCGCGGTGCTCGCGGTGTCATCGGCTTTGCCGTAGAAATCGGACATGCCCATGCACCCCAGGCCGATGGGCGAGATGCGGACGTCAGAGGTGCCGAGCGTGCGACGGGGCGGATTCGACATGAGGGCTCCAGTTCGTCAAGTGTGTGGCGCGATCGGTCGGCGATCGGTGCGGCGTTGTCAAGCGATCCGCGCCCGCGGCCTGGTGCATACCGGGTTCTGCTGGTGCGCGAGAGGCTGACAGGGGTGCGCAAGTCCGTTGCTTCCCCAAGCGCGCCGGACACGGCGTCGCTGGCAAGGCCAAGAGCGGAGGCGATGCCCAGGCATCGTCGAGCGGCCCAGCCCGCGACCTGACGGGGCGCAGGCCGCCTAAACGCCCTCCATGTACACCGCGAGGGCCTCGACCATTCTGCGCCGCGCCGCGACCGCCTCTTGGGTCGCCGCCAGCGCCTCCTCCCGTCGCCCCAGATCACCGAGCGGGTTGCCGAGGGTGTCGAGGCTGCGCGCCAGGCCGGGCAGGACGGCCTCGGGCGCGAAGCGGGCGAGCGGACGGTAGGTCGCGATGCGGTCGTGCATGTCCGCGTCGATTGGGTCGCCCGGTGGGTTGTCGGGTGGGGCAGGCATGGCGCGACGAGAGCATCGCGAGGCGGCGCGCGCGATGGGGATGGGCTTGCGGGGCATGGCTGGGGCAGCAGGGCGGCGCCACCTGACGCCGCGCGGTGGCGTGGTGTTGTGGGGGGCGCGCCAAAAAAGAACAGGCCGCAGCATTTCTCGAAAAGACCCGCCGGCCCCGCTGCGAATGCCATCCCGAGTCCGATGGTGGGCCAAACGAAATCGCAGGAGAGCGAACAATGAAGCAGTGGACCCTGGGCGTTGCAGGCGCCCTCGCTTTGACCGCCGGTTGCAGCCAGAACGCCGAGCCCGAGATCATCGATCTGGGCGAAGGCCGCTTCCAGGTGGCGCTCGATCCCGCCGTCGGCACCGAGGCGCCGGCGTGGCTCGATGGGGCCATCGAGTGGGAGTATGTGGGGCAGGCGACCTATATGCGGGCGAGCGATCCGCGCCGCTATCTGCCGCGCGGGGCGCAGGCGGTGATCGAGGACGACCCGCCGACCGACACCGTGACCCGACTGCTCAACTCGACGATGGAAGACGAGCATGGCCGTCTCTTCCGGCCGAAGCATATCGACACCGAGGCCTTGCAGGCGGCGGTCGAGCGGTACAACGCGCAGGTCGCGCGTGACTTTGCCCCCGAGCCGAGCTGGGTGCTCGATGGCTTCGTGAGCGACGAAGACCCGGCGCCCGAGATGGGGGAGGGGACCCATATCCCCCTGAGCTGGCATCGCATCGATCAGGATGGCAACGGCGATCTCGACCTCTTCCGCTGGGACGCCGATGACCGCAGCCTGGTCTCGGCGCCGCTGACCGATCGGCAGGAGAAGGTGGTCGTCTACTTCTTTGGTGACTACCTGATCGACCATGGCAAGTGCACCGGCACTCTCATCGGCAGCAACTTCGTGCTGACCGCGGCCCATTGCACGCTCGATGACACCGGCAACAACTGGATCTATGCCGATGACGACAATCCCAACGACGGACTCACCGAGTCGCGCCGCGGCAAGGTGTGCACCCGCGGCAATTACTACGCGGGCGCCGTCTGCGCCGATGTCATCGGTCGCTGGGGCAATGGCAGCTGGGGCGGCGTCGGTGATATGGGTGACGACCTCGTCGTGATGAAGATCGACGCCAACCTGGGCGCGGGCAACTACATGGCGCTGTCGCAGGCGAGCAACAGCACGCTCAAGGATCACTCGGCCTATAACATCGGCTACCCCGGCCTGACCCCCGGTGGCACCGCCAATACCTTCAATTGCCGTGAGCGCAATGGCACGGCGCTCGATCGGGGCGATCCCTTTGGTGGCTACAACGAAGATGCCACCGCACCCTGCTCGTCGAAGCAGTACTGGGCGGCCGATGAGGTGACCTACACCTCGACCAAGGTCATCGGCACGCGCGTCGACCTGTCGACCGGCCACAGCGGCGGTCCCTTCTTCTACTACCCCAACGGGGTCAGCCCGAATGCCTCGCATTACCTGACCGGCGTCGTCTCGGGGCACCACAACGGCGCGACCGAGGACTACAACGGCGGCCCGAAGGTGCCGTATCACCGCGACTGGATCATCGGCATCATGAACGCCAACTGACCGGCTCGCCGGTGCCGAGACCCCCTTGCCGCGCATGGGCCAAGCCGGCCATAGTCTGTGCATGCGCGCCCTCCTCATCGTCGCCGTTCTTGGCGCCGCGTTCGCCTCGTCGGCTTCGGCCCGCGAGGTGAGCGGCGTTCATGTGCCCGAACGGGTCAGCATCGCCGGCCAGACGCTGCTGCTCAACGGCGCCGCCCTGCTCGAAGCGTCGATCTTCAAGGTCGACGTCTACGTCGCCGCCCTCTACCGCCTCACCAAGACGCGCGACGCCCGCCAGGTGCTTGGCTGCGCCGAACCCCTCTACCTCGACCTGCGCTTCATGCGCGACATCGGCCGCGACCGCCTCGTCGGGCGCTGGCGCGAAGAGGTCGAAGAGCGCGCCGGCGGTGAGGTGGCGCGTCACGAGGCGGCGATCAACGCATTCTTCTCGGCGCTGCCCGAGGTGCGCGAGGGTGACCACCTGCAGTTCACCTGGCTGCCGGGAAGCGGCCTGCGCATCGCCTACCAAGAACGCCAGCGCGCGCTGCTGCCGGTCGATGCGGCCTTCTGCGCGCTGTTTTTCAGCGGCTTCGTCGGCCCCAAATGCCAGTACGAATCGATGCGCACCGGGCTGGTGGAGGCGCGGTGAGGCAGGGGCCGGGGTCGGCGCGGATCGAGGCTTTCATCGCGCGCGAGGTGGGCGGCGGCGGACCGTTTGATCGGATGGCGTCGTTCCATGCGCTCGGCTTCGATTCGATCAGCCCCGTGACACGAATCGCTGGCGCAGTGGCTCGGCCGCCCGCTCTCGGCGACGCTGGCG
>JAGQJJ010000376.1 GCA_020430675.1 Myxococcales bacterium | reverse complement strand
CCGGCGCGCACGTCGATGACCAGATCGGCCACGCCGTCGCCGGTGACCTCCTGCTGGCGAAGCTGCATGCCCACCGCGCTCGGCTCGCCGTCGGCGCGCTCGACGTTGGCCAGCGCCACGCGCCCGTCGGGGCGGGCGAAGACCAGCGCGAGCTGGTGGTCGGCGCGGCTGTCGACCGCTTCGTCCTCGGGCAGCTCTTCGGGCATCTCTTCGGCCACGCGGCTGTAGACCAGCGCGCAGCCATCGGCGCGGGCGAGGGGCTGCGCCTTCTCGATGCGCGCGAACTCGGGGCCGAGCCGCTGCCGCAGGCTGGCCTCGCCGGCCTTGCAAGGGTCGGGGCCGCGCGCGACCGGCTTCGGGCCACCGCACGCGCAGAGCGCGCTGGCGAGCGCGCAAATCCAGAATCCATGAACGCCTCGGGTCATCGTCTCGCCTCCCGCGACCTGAACGCCTTGCACCGGCCGGCGGCGCGTATTGTTGACCCATCTGCGCGGGCCGGCAAGTCGGAGGCGCCCGACCTTGCGAGCATGGGCCTCCTCGGGTTAAGAGCAACCCGCGAAAGCTCGTCGCCGCCCGAAGGATGGAGGCCCATGGCCAGGTCAAAAGCCGACCGTTACGCGGGGTTGACGCCGGCTCAGGTCGTCGCCGCCTACCGCAATATGTACCTCTCGCGTCGCCTCGATGACCGCGAGATCGCGCTCAAGCGGCAGAACCGCATCTACTTCCAGATCAGCGGCCCGGCCATGAGGCCATCCTGACCGCCGCCGGCCTGGCCATGCGCGCCGGGCATGACTACTTCATCTCGTATTACCGCGACCGCGCGCTGATGTTGCAGCTGGGCATGACCGCCGAAGAGAGCCTGCTCGCCGCGGTCGGCGCCACGGCCGACGTGACCAGCGGCGGGCGGCAGATGCCCTGCCACTGGAGCGTGCCGCGGCTCAACGTGCTGACCAAGTCGAGCTGCGTGGGCACGCAGTTTTTGCAGGGCGTCGGCGCCGCCGAGGTGACGTGGTATCGCGCCCAGGTCGAAGCCGCCCGCGCGCTGGTGCCCGGCGGCGGCGACGAAGCGGTGCTGATCACCACCGGCGACGGCACGACGAGCGAGGGCGAGTTCTTCGAGGCCCTGAACACGGCCTGCAACAAGCAGCTCCCCATCATCTTCCTCATCGAAGACAACGGCTACGCCATCAGCGTGCCGGTCGAGGTGCAGACGCCCGGCGGCTCGATCAGCAAGGCGCTGGCGAAGTTCCCCGGCTTGTTGGTGCGCGAGGTCGACGGCTGCGACCTGTTCGCCAGCTACCAGACCATGAGCGAAGCGGTGGCGCATTGCCGCGCGGGCAAGGGCCCGGCGCTGGTGCACGCGCATGTCATCCGCCCGTACAGCCACTCGATGAGCGACGACGAGCGCGCCTATCGCCCCGACGCCGAGCGCGAGGCCGAAGCGGCGCGCGATCCGATCGATACGCTGGCGGCGCGGCTGCTCAAGGATGGCCTGCTCGATGATGCCGGGCTGGCGGCGCTGCGGGCCGAGGTCGACGCCGAGATCGGCGCCGCCGCCACCGCCGCGCTGGCCGCGGCCACGCCCGAGCCGGCCGAGGTCTTCGCGCAGATCTACAGCCCCGACGTCGACCCGACCTCGGCCGCGTTCGACACCGAAGACACGGTGACCGAGCTGGACGGCCCGAAGACCATGGTCGACCTGATCAACGCCTGCCTGCGCGATGAGATGGCGCGCGACCCGCGCATCGTGGTCTTCGGGGAAGACGTCGCCGACGCCACCCGCGAGGCGGTGCTCGACGAGTGCAAAGGCAAGGGCGGCGTGTTCAAGGTCACCGCCGGCCTGCAGCGCGAGTTCGGCGCCGGGCGGGTGTTCAACTCGCCGCTCGCCGAGGCCAATATCGTCGGCCGCGCGGTGGGCATGGCCGAGCGCGGGCTGCGGCCAGTGGTCGAGATTCAGTTCCTCGACTACATCTGGCCGGCCTTCCAGCAGATTCGCAACGAGCTGGCCACCACCCGCTGGCGCAGCCATGGCGGCTGGACCAGCCCGGTGGTCATCCGCACCCCGAGCGGCGGCTACCTCAAGGGCGGCGCGCCCTATCACAGCCAGAGCGCCGAGACGCTGTTCACCCATATCCCCGGGCTGCGGGTCGTCATGCCGGCGACCGCGCTCGACGCCAACGGGCTGCTGCGCACGGCGATCAGGTGTGACGATCCGGTCATTTTTCTCGAACCGAAGCACCTGTACCGCCAGACCTATAACAAGGGCCCCTACCCCGGGCCCGATTTCATGATCCCGTTTGGCAAAGCGCGCCGGGTGCTCGCCGGCGATGCGCTGACGCTGGTGACCTACGGGTCGCTGGTGCAGCGCAGCCTGGTCGCGGCGCGCAACGCGGCCAAGCAGGCGGGGGTGCAGGTCGACCTGCTCGATCTGCGCACGCTCTCGCCCTATGACTGGGAGGCCATCGCCGAGTCGGTCAAGCGCACCGGCAAGGCGCTGATCGTGCACGAGGAGACCAAGGCCTGGGGTTACGGCGCCGAGATCGCCGCCCGCATCGGCGAGGAGCTGTTCGAGTGGCTCGACGCGCCGGTGCGCCGGGTGGCGGCGCTCGACTCGTTCGTGGCCTATCATCCGACGCTCGAAGACACCATCCTGCCGCAGATCGGCGATGTCGAAGCCGCCATCCTGGCGCTGTCGTCGTACTGACCGCGGATCGCCACTGATGGTGACCGATCGCAGACATCGATCATCGATCGGCGTAGAGTAGACGCGAGCAGGTCGAGAGAGGCGGATGGCCCGACTGCCCGAGCGCTTTCATGAGATGGTCTGTGAGGCCCTGGCGCCGCGCTGTGGCGGCGGCGTGCGCACCGTGCGCGCGCTGGGCGAGCCGTTCGGACCCGATACGCTGGAGCGCTGGGTCGCCGCCGGGCTGTTGACGACCGGCGAGGCCACCAACCTGCGCCTGCTCGCGCTGCGCCCGCCGGTTGACCCCAAAGCCATCATCGAGCTGCTGCGCCCCGAGGATCGCAGCTCGGGTCCGCCCGCCGCCGCGGCCGAAGATTGGGGCTGGGGTTTTGGCATCGACCAGACCGTGCCCGAGGTCGACCTGCGCAACCTGCCGCCGCTGAGCGCCACCGCGCGGGCGCAGATCCCGTCGCCGCCCATCGCCACGCCGGCGCCGCCGCCCCCGCCGCGACCTTCCCGGCCCGAGAAGCCCGAAGCCGAAGCGAGCTGGGGCTGGAGCGCCGATGCGGAGAACAGCGCCATCTTCGAGTCGCTGATCGGCGATGGCCCGATGCCGGAGGATCGCCGCCGCTTCCGCGTCGAGCAGAAGCTGGCCAGCACCCGCATCGCCGACGTGCACGCCGCGCGCGATCTGGTGCTGGGACGCAATATCGTCGCCCATGTGTTGCGGCCTGACGCGCCGATCGGGCCGGCGGGCTTCATCCGCAGCGCGCGCCTGCTCGCCAGCCTGCAACACCCGCTGATCGAGCCGATCTACGAGCTGGAGCACACCCCCGAGGGCACGCCGTTCTACGTCAGCTCGCAGCCGCTCGAAGACACGCTCTCGCGCGTCCTCAAGGCCGTGGCCCGCGACGATGGCCAGGCCCGCGCCCGCTGGACGCTGCCGGCGCTGCTCGAAGTGCTGCTCGATGTGTCCCGCGCCATCGCGTTCTGCCATCTGGCCGGCGTGGTGCACCGCGATCTGCGGCCGAGCAAGATTCGCGTCGGCACGTTTGGCGAGGTGCTGGTCTGCGGCTGGTTCCGCGCGCGGCGGCGCACCGAGACGGTCGATCCGGCGGTCGACGCGGCGCTGGCGCTGGTCAGCGGCGGCCTGGGCTACCTGGCGCCCGAGCGCTTGGAGTACGGCCTGTCGCACGCCGGGGCCCAGGCCGATATCTGGGGGCTTGGCGCCATCCTCTACGCGATGCTCACCAAGCGGCCGCCATTTGCCGGCTCGTCGAGCGAGGTGCGCCGCGAGATTCGCGCCGGGCGGGTGGTGCCGCCGCGCGAGCGGGCCCGCGAGGTGCCCGAGGTGCTCGAACAGCTCTGCATGCAGGCGCTGCGCATCGATCCGCAGAAGCGACGCCTGTCGGCCGAGGAGTTTGTCAGCGAGCTGGAGAACTACCTCGACGGCACGCGCGCCGAGGAGCGCCGGCTGGAGCAGGCCGAGGAGCTGTTCGAAGACGCCGAGCAGATCGCCCAGCGCTATCACGTCGCCCGCGAGCGGCTGAACAAGGGCTGGCTGCGCGAGGCCGGCCTGCGCGCGCCCGGGGCGGCGCCGGCGCCCGACAAAGCGTTCGACCTGCGCCTGAAGTTGGAGCGCCTGCGGCAAAAGACCGAAGAGGCGTTCTATCGCGCCGATGACGCCTATATGCGGGTGTTCTCGGTGATGCCCGGCTTCGAGCCGGCCCGATATGCCCTGTGCGCGCTGTACTTCTGCGCGTTGCAGGACGTCGAGCGCGGCCGCATGCAGGCGCCGCGCAACTTCCTGCGGGCCAGCATTCGCCAGCTCGACCCGGGCGGCTTCTCCGATGCCCTCGGCGCGTCGAGCCACCTCGAAGTGCGCACGCGGCCGTCGGGCATGTGGGTCACCTTCCACCAGTACGCGCTCGAAGGCGGCGTGTGCACGCCCGACGCCGGGCGCGAGGTGGGCATCACCCCGTTTGCCATGACCGATGTGCGGCCGGGCGATTACCTGCTGACGCTGCATGATCGCGAGGCCGGGCAGCGCTTCACGGTGCCGGTCAGCCTGACGCCCGGCGAACGTTTGATCCTGAACGTGAAGCTGCCTGAGCGCGTGCCAAAGGGCTTTGCGTTTGTGGCCGCCGGGCCATTCCGCGTGGGCGACGTGGGCGAAGACGCGGTGCTGGCCAACGCCCTGCCCGCCACCGATGCCGACTGGGACACCGAATACCTGGCACCGGTCCTCGCGATCCGCGTGGTCGACGATCTCGATCAGGCCATGGCGCACATCCGCGCGCACAGCTC
>JAGQJJ010000375.1 GCA_020430675.1 Myxococcales bacterium | reverse complement strand
TCTGGACGATCTGCCTGCTGTTCTTCCAGGCCGCGCTGCTCGCCGGTTATGCGCACGCCCACCTCTTGGTGCTGCGCGCGCCGCCGCGGCGCGGGGTGGCGATTCATCTGGGTCTCGTCGCGCTGTCGGCGCTGCTGCTGCCCATCACGCCTTCACCACCGGCCCCCGGGGGCGACCCTGCGCTGGGCATCCTCGGGGTGTTGACGCTGGGCGTCGGCGGCCCGTTTCTGGTGCTCTCGGCCACCGCGCCGCTGGTGCAGGCCTGGGCGGCGGGCGTCGAGCACGGCCGGTCGCCCTATCGCCTGTACGCCTGGTCGAACGCCGGCTCGCTGCTGGCGCTGCTGGCCTATCCGCTGGTCCTCGAACCGCTGCTCGGCCTGCGCCAGCAGGCCTGGGCCTGGACGGCGGGTTATGGCGTGTACGCCCTCTTGCTGGGGCTGTGCGGCGTGCGCACCTGGCGCGCCGACGCGGCGCCGGTGCAAACCGCGCCGGTGCTCGCCGAAGAGGCGCCGAACGCGGGCGGCCCGCTGCACTGGATCGTGCTCACCCTGACCAGCTCGGCGCTGCTGCTGGCGACGACCGACCGCCTCACCGAAGACATCAGCGCCTCGCCGTTCTTGTGGGTGCTGCCGCTCGGCCTCTATCTGCTCAGCTATATCCTCGCTTTCGGCCGCCCCGGCCTCGCGCGGCGTGGGGTCTGGATTCCGCTGCTCGCCGCCGCGCTGGTCGGTCAGTACTACGCCTTGCGCAATGGGGCCGATGTGGGCCTCTTCGGCCAGCTTGCGCTGCTCAACGGCGGCCTCTTTGTCGGCTGCATGGTGCTGCACGGCGAGGTCGTCCGCCTGCGCCCCCCGGCCTCGCGCTTGACCGGCTTCTACCTGGCCACCGCGCTCGGCGGCGCGCTGGGCGGCCTGCTGGTCGGCGTCGTGGCCCCGCGCGTCTTGCCGATGCGCGTCGAACTGCACCTCGCCATGGTCATCACCGCGGCGCTCGGCGTGCAGGCCGCCTGGCGCGGCTGGCGCGCGCGGCCGTTTGTCTCGCTGCCCGGCTGGCTGTGGGCGGGCCCGATGGCGCTCGTCGTATGGCTCGGCGTCGGCCTCGGCCTGCTGCTCGCCGACCGCCTCGAAGACGCGGTGCGCGTCGAGCGCGGCTTCTACGGCGTGCTGCTCGTGCGCGATGAGATGGGCCTGCCCGAAGTCGGCGCCACGCGATCGCTCATCCACGGGCGCATTCTGCACGGCGAGCAGTTTGTCGCCGAAGACCGCCGCGACGAGCCGATCACCTACTACGGCCCCGACAGTGGCCTGCGCTGGGCCTTCGAATACGCCCGCGCCACCGCCGGCCGCCCGCTGCGCGTCGCCGCCATCGGCCTCGGCGTCGGCACCGTCGCCGCGCACGGCGCCTGCGGCGACGCCATCGACTTCTATGAGATCGACCCGCTCGTCGAGCGCCTGGCGCGCACCTGGTTCACCTATCTCAATGACACCTGCGCCGCCGTGCGAGTCATCCTTGGCGACGGCCGCCTCTCACTCGATGATGCCACCGAGCATTACGATCTGATCGTGCTCGATGCCTTCAGCAGCGATGCCATCCCCACCCATCTGTTGACCCGCGAAGCCATCGCCATCTACCTGGCGCACCTGACCGAAGGCGGCCAGATCGTCGCCAACCTGAGCAACCGGCACCTCGACCTGCGCCCGGTGATGCGCGCGCACGCCGCCCACTTCGGGCTCGAGCTCTCGGAGGTGACCAGCAGCAGCGACTGGATGCGCGGCTACTCGCGCGCGCGCTGGGCCTTGCTCATCGGCAGGCCCGGCCTGCGCAAATGGTTGGAGGCGCGCGAAGCCCTCGACGCCGAAGAAGCCACCGATGCCCTCGACTGGACGGATGACTTCGCCCCCCAGTTGCCGCTGCTCAAAGCCTTGCGCTGACGGTCAGTCGCGCCCGTCGACCAGGGCCTCGAGCAGATCGACCGTCGAGAGGACCCCGACCACCTCACCGCCGCCATCAACGACCGGCAGCGCGCCGAATTGCCGTTCGACAAAAAGCATCGCCGCTTCGACGAGCGGGGCTTCGGCGCGGATGACGGTCACTTCGCGGCTCATGACGTCGGCGACGGTGAGCTGGTCGGTGAGGGCAAAATGTTCGCCGGCATCGCCGTCGACCCACGCGGGACGGCGCAGGTCGCGGTCGGAGACCATGCCGACGAGCACGCCCTGATCATCGAGAACCGGCAGGTGTCGAATGCCCAGGGCCTGCATCGTTTCAAACGCCTGCCGGGCGCCGAGCGATGGCGGCACCGTCACCGGGCGGGGGGTCATATAATCGCGCGTCTCCATGGCAAACCTCCTGGATCGGGCCGAAGCCCCACAATTGCCTTCTTTTGCATACAAGCAGCGCGCCACGCCAGCACGCCAGACCGCAGGCCGTCTGGGGCGGCGGGACGTCACCGATCGGCAACAAGAGACTGCCGAGGCCGGCCGCGCCGCCACCGTTGCTTCACAACTCTTCACACTGCGGCAACATCGCGCACACGACCGGTGGGCAGCTTCTGGGGCAGACGTCGGGCGTTTGGCCCGAAACACCGAGGAGAGCGCGATGATCCGCTTCTACTTTCGCCGCCGCGGCCCGGGCGTGGTCGGCACGTTGCTGATGATCTTTGTCACCCTGAAGCTCGCCGGCCTGGTGACCTGGTCGTGGGCCTTTGTCCTGGCGCCGCTCTGGATCAGCGCCGCGGCGGTGGTCCTGGGCCTGCTCGTGGCGCGCCTCGCCTGGGGCCGCGGCTTCATGGGCCGCTGGCGCGCGCAGCGGCATGCGCGGTGTGCCCGGCATGCGCGCTGGCATCAGCCGAACGAGGCGCCCTCGGCCTGAGCGGAGTCGGTTCGCCCGCAGCCGCGCCACGGCCGGCGCTCAACCGGCGCCCTCTTTGTCGAGGCATGCACCGTCCGCATGCCTTGGGTTGCCTGCCGGTTGTCCGGGTTCGTCTCCCCATGTCTTGCGGGGCCGACGGATGTTGCGATGCCGACCGGGGCTCAATATGGTCAGTCATGACTCATGGGTCTCAGCGCATCGGTCCGCAGCCTTGGGCCGGGTGTCTTGCCGACGCGATGGCGATCGAGAACGTCGACGCGGCGCACGCGACCGTTCATGAGGCCGCCGCGGCCCGCGGCCGTCGACGGGGCAACGCCGCTCACGCGCCGGCCCTCTTCGGCTTGATGACAATGCTCGGGATGGCCGGGGCGGCCACGGCGGCGCCCGAGGATGATCCGCGGGCGCTGCAGCCGCTGATCGACGCCTTGTTCGACCGCAGCGGTCCGGTGTTGCGGGGGCACGCCGATCGGATCGCTTCGGCCGACTTCTCCCCTGATGGTCTGCGCGTTGTGACCGGAAGCATCGACGGCTCGGCGCGCCTGTGGGATGTGCACAGCGGCGCCCTGATCGCGCTGCTGGTCACCGACCTTCCCCCGCGGACGCGCCCCGGGGTCGTCTTCACGACCCGCTTCTCGACGACCGGCCGATACATCGCTCGGGACTGGCGCTCGTTCACCCCGCCCGACAACTTGAAGGTCGTCGACCTCTGGGACGGCCACACCGGGTTGCCCGTCCGCCGGGTCAGCGGGCTGACAACGAACGTTCGAGCGCTGGCCTTCAGCCGCGACGACACCCGCCTGATCGTCGTGCGCGAAGACGGGGTCCGCATCTGGGATCTGGAGAGCGGGGTGCAGCTCGCGGGCCCGCCACGCCCTCGACGACCGGTCCAACACGCCACCCTCTCGCCTTTTGGGGAACGGGTCTGGATGGACTGGGGCGAAGAAGACACCGAGCTTCGCCGCACGGATGACGGCGCGGTGTTGGTCAAAGGCGGCTGCGGCGACGTGCGACGGGTGGTCTTCTCGGCGGACGGAAGCGTCGTGCTGTGCAATGCGGGCAGCCTGGCGCCGAGACGCATCTTGGATGCGCGCACCGGCGCCCTCAAGGCAACGCTCGATGCCGACTTTCGCTGTCTGTTGGAAGGGACCGATCTCATCGCCATGGCAAAGGGAACCCATGATCTGCGGACTGGGACGCGCCTGGTGCCCGGGACGCCGCTGCCGGGACCGGACCTCGCCTTCGCGTGCCCCACACGTGGAGGCTTCGACTTCATTGACGGTCAGACCGGGGCAAACATGGGTTCCATCAGGACGTCACAGGTCACGACCGCCTACGCGCCCGCCAATCGAATCGCTTTGACGCTTGGCGAGGGGGCGGGCGCGTCATGTTGCGGGCGGGGCACGGACGCTCTCGCGACCCTGTGGGCGACTCGGCTTCAACCGCCCTGGCATTGGGCTGAGGCCCCCTCCGCCGCGTTTCAACATGAGCGTGCCCGCGTTGGGGAAATCACCTTCGCTCCGGATGGCCAGACCATCGCGGCTCAAATCAGGGGCCGGCGGGACGTAGTCGCCGCCTGGCATGTTCCCACCGGACGTCTTCGCATGGAGGTGGCCGATCCGGAGCGACGCCTGCGGCGACTTCGCTTCTCGCCGGACGGCGTCCGGCTGCTCGCTGAAGCGGGCGTCGAGTTTGACCTGCGCGAGCAGCGGGTCTTGCCGCGCGAGCCCGATTATTGGCGCGACTACGGATATCTTCCCCATGGCCATCGGCTGGTCTCGCTCGGCAATCGTTCAATCTGGTGGGACGATGCCGGCGTCGTGCTGCGCCAGGCCAACATGCAGTTGGCGCGCGACGATGACAAGGTCAATGTCATTTTCGCGACCCAGGCGCCGGTCGCGCTGGTGGATGGCTGGGACATCAGAGTGCTCGACAGCGAGACCGGGGCAACGCTCGTGGTCTTGGCGGAACGAAGTGCCAAGGAGGGCTGGCAGGCGGAAGCGTTCTCAGCGTCCGGTGGGCGGGCGGTGCTGTTCTCGACGGATGGCAGCCGAGGCGTATGGCGGACCAGCGGCCCCGGGGCCCGTGCTCCGGCTGGAGAAGGCGGCATGGCCCGGTTGTAC
>JAGQJJ010000374.1 GCA_020430675.1 Myxococcales bacterium | reverse complement strand
GCGGCCAGCGCTTCGAGCAGCGAGCGCGGCCCCAGCTCGGCGAGGATCTCGTCGAGCGTCTGCATCAGCCGCCGCAGCCCTCGCCGGGCGCGCGGGGCGGGCCGAGCGTCAGGCCGACGAGCCGCCACGAGTGCGTCACCCGGTTGCCCAGGATGGGATCGCGCACCGTGGCCGCCGCCGGCAGGTTGATGCCCTCGGCCTCGACGCTGCCTTCATAGACCACATCGGCCCGCAAGAACGGCGCGACGGCGGCACCGTCGATTCGAAGAGCACCACGCGGTCGTCGGGGCCCAGCCACAAGACATACTGGTCGATGTGCATCTGCGGCTCGGCCGCGCCCCAGCTCATGAAGAGGCGCGGGTGCCCATCGAGCACGGTCATGCCATGCTGTACGTCGGCCGATGCCATCGCAAACGGGAACTCAAACAGGTGCCGCACCGACGCGGCGAGCAGCTGGCGCCCGGCGCTGGCGTCGCCCACTTCGCCGGCGAAGATCACCGGGCCAGCGGTGAGCCGCATGGTGAACGGCCCGCAACCGGCCGGATCAAAACGCAACGTGAGCAGCGGCTGCGGTTCGCTCAGGTCGAAACCCAGCCGCGCTTCGAAGGCGCCGACCTCGCCCTGGGTCTTCAGCTCGACGAAGGCATGTGATCGCCACGCGGCGCCGCTGCCATGGGCGGCGTCGAGGCGCGCCAGCAGGGCCTTCGCCGCCTCGGCCGTGCCCAGCGGCTCGGTGCGCAGGTCGCTGATGAAAGCCGGCGTCTTGAAGGCGACGACGGCCACCATGATCAGCGCCCCGAGCAACAGCACGACGACGCGCAGAACGCGCCGCCAGCGCGGCGTGGCGGGCTTGCCGGTCACGGCAGCGCCCGCGGCCCGACGCCCTGGATGGCCGCCGGCACGAAGCCGCTGAAGTCGGTCGAGCCCACCTGCGCCTCGCGGATGCGATCCTGCACGTTGGGGAAGACGCCCCAGAAGTTGCCGCGCGCGTTGACCCGGTTGGCCGAGAACACGCCCACGGTCAGCTCGATCTGCGGCTGGCCGACCACCACCATGCGCAGGTTGCGCAGGGTCATCGTGGCTTCGCCGCAGCACGTCGTCACGTTGGCGATGGTCAGCATGTTGCGGGCGCCGCCGGTATTGGCCCACGACGTGCCATTGCCGCTGAGGCTGGCGATGTTGGCGTTGTTGTCACTGTTGCGCAGCACACCGTTGGCCTGCGGCGCGGTGCGGCTGAAGGTGACCTGCGCTTCATACGATGGGTTGGCCGCGCGATACACGTTCGAGCTGACCGAGATGCCATCGGTGCGGTTGTCGGTCGCCGACAGGTTCAGCGCCACCGAGCTGTAGACCGGCGCGCCGATGCCGCCCTCGCGGTTGGCGTTGCCGAAGACGTTGCAGTTCGAGATGGTCGCCTGCGGGTGGGTATCGCCCGTCGAACGCACCAGGATGCCAGCGCCGCCGTTGAAGGTGACCGAGCAGTGATCGACGGTGCCGCCGGGCGTGCCCGCGGTGCCTTCGATGTGGATGCCCACCTCGGCGTTGTCGGTCGATTCGACATAGCTCAGCGTGACCCCGGTGCCGCGCACGATGATGCCTTCGCGGCCGCTGCCGGTGACCAGCACGTCTTCGAGCGTGGTGTTATTGGCCGAGATCAGCACGCCGTCGGTGCCGCTGTCGACCACCCGCGTCTGGCGCAGGGTGCCATCGGTGACAAACGAGATGCCGGTCGCGTTGCTGTCGCGCACCATCAGGCGCTCGAGCACCGGTTGGCCCCCGCGCACCTCCATGCCCACGTTATTGCCGCGCAGCAGGGTGTCGGTGACGCTCAGCGCCGCGCCCTGGGTATCGAGGCCGACGTGCGCGTCGAAGATTTGCGCGTGGCGCACGGCGCTGTTGGCGCCGCTCACGCGCAAGCGCTCCCAGTCGCTCGGCGCGCCGTCGGGGCTGTTCGACTGGAAGACGACCGGCTCGTCTTCGGTGCCATCGACCACCATCGCGCCGGTGGCATAGATGCCATAATCACCGATGCGATTGTTCTCCTGATCGACCGGCGCGACGAGCACCTGGGTGCCGGGCGCGACGGTCAGGGTGGCGCCGGCGGGCACGGTGACATCGCCGCTGACATGCACGATGCCTTGCCAGATGACATCGCCGGCCAGCGGGCCGCCGTAGTACGGGCCGGTGTCCCACTGATCGTCGAAGGGCACGCCCACGAAGCCCTGAATATCGACCGCGGTGGGCGACGAGAAGGCGACCGCGCGCAAGATGTCAGGGTAGACGCCCAGGTAGTTCTCGCGGGCGTTCACGGTGCCCGACAGGCGCGAGACCACCAGCTGCGCTTCGGCGTTGGCTTCGCGCAGGTCGACGCGCCGCACGGTCGTCACCGCCTCGCCGCAGCAGGTCGTCACGTTCGTCCGCGTGGCGATCTGGCGCGCGTCGGGCACCGCGACCTCGGTGGTGGTGTTGTTTGCGAACGCGCCGGCGATCCGCGCGTTGCGCTGCGCGTCGATGACCTCGCCCGTCGCCTGCGGCGCGGTGCGGCTGAAGCTCACCTGCAACGACAGCAGGGTGCTGCCGGCCGGCACGTTATAGGCGTTCGAGGTGACCGAGATGCCATCGGTGCGGTTGTCGGTGGCGCTGATATTGGTCGACACCGAGTAATAACGCACGCTGCCGGCGGTGGCGTTCGAGTGGATGTTGTTGCGGTTGATGCTGATGGTCGGGTCGCGGCCCAGGAGCTGGATCGCCGTGACGCCCGGGCCGGTATTGCCGACGATGTTCGAGTGGGTCAGCGTGCCGCTGGTGGCGCCGCGCAGCAGCAGGCCGTCGCCCGCGTTGTCGCGCACCAAGAGGTCGCTCAGCGTCGCGGCGATGTCATCGGCATAGATGCCCGGCCCGCCGCTGCGCTCGATGAGCCCCTGGTCGATGCGCAGGGTGCCGTTGACCATGCGGATGCCCTCCAGCCCCGAGTCGCGCACGGTCAGGTCATTGAACCGAAGCTGGTTGTTGCCGTTCGAGTCGATGCCCTGGCGGGTCGCCTCCGAGACGGTAAAGCGCGTCGCGGTGAAGTTGGCTGCGTTCGCCCGCACCTGCAGACCCGAGGTGCCCGCGTTGAGCGAGGTGACATCGGTCAGCGTCGCGCCGTTGCCGCCGTTCACATAGATATTGGTGTTGCCGCTGTTCTGCACCACCACGTTGTCGAGCTGGCTGCCATCGCGGATCTCGATGCCGGTCTGGGCATACTCGACGATGGCATGGCTGATCGTGCTCGGGCGGTCGCCGTTGAGGATGATGCGATTCCAGGCGTTCGGGGCCCGGTCGTCCTCGCCGAAGACGGTGAACAGCACCGGCGCGTCGGCCTCGCCTTCCACCCGCAGCGTGCCGCTGATGGTCAGGTCATAGTCGCCGATATTGTCGTTGTTCTGGTCGACATGGGTGAACTGCACCTGGGTGCCGGCCACGATGGTCAGCGTATTGCCGGGCAACAGGCGCACGTCGCCGGTGATGATGATGGTGCCCGCCCAGACCTGGCTCTCGATGTCGCCGGCCACCACCTGACGGTCGGTGAACCGCACCGTGCGCGTGGCGCTCGCGAGCTGGCCCACATTGTCGCGGACCTGCATGCGAATCGTGTACTCGCCCTCGGCCGGGTAGTCATGCGAGGCCTGCTTGTCGACCGAGAAGGCGGTGTCATAGGTGCCATCGTCTTCCCAGTCCCAGCGCACCTCAAGGTCGGCGGCGGCGGTGGTGTCATCGTTGACGCCGCTGGCATCGACGGTGACGCGGCGCAGGTCGACCGGCACGGCGACGAAGTTCGGCACCGGCAGCGCGTTGACCACGTTGAGCAGCACCACCTCCGAGACCGCCGCGTCGCCGCGATCGTCGACCGCGCGCGCCAGCAGGCGCAGCGAGGCGCCCGTCGCCGCGGCGAGCGGCACGTCGAACGCCATCTCGTACGGCGGGTTGGCCGCGGTGGCGACCTCTTCGGCGTCGAGCAGCAACGACACGCCGGTGATGGCGCGGCCGGGGCCGGGGCGGGCGTCGACCAGCACGTCGATCGTCTCGCCCTGCGTCGTCTGCCGCACACCCTGCGGCCGGATGAAGCGCACGACCGGCGCGTTGGCGCTCTGCACCAGCACCTCGCAGCGCGCCGTGGCCTGGGCGCCGTTGTCGTCTTCGGCGGTCAGCTCGACGGTGATCAGGCCCGACACCGCGAAGGTGTGGCTGATGTCGACCTGCCGGCCGACGTCGAGCGGGGGCGCGTCGCCGAAGTTCCAGAGGAAGCGCACGATCTGGCCATCGGGGTCGACCGAGCCGGCGGCGCTGAAGTCGAGCGGTTCGCCCTCGCGGCCGCCGTCGGGGCAGCCGATCTGCACCGTCGGGGCCCGGTTGGGCACCGGCAGCACCGTCACCCGCGTCGGCGCCGACAGCACGCCTTCGAGGGTGGCGCGCACATCGGTCACGCCGAGCTGGATCGCGCTGACCTCGCCGCGGGTGCCGGGCTGGTTCGAGACGCGGGCCACGCCCTCGTCGAGCGACGTCCAGGTGACCTGCTCGGTGACGTCTTGCAGGCTGCCGTCCGAGTACTCGGCCAGCGCGGTCAGCGAGAAGGTCTCGCCGATGATGATGCGGGCCTCGGCGGGCTCGATGCGCACCGCGGCCAGGTCGGGCGCGACGACAACAAGCGTCGCCGCCTCGCTGACCACCTCGCCCATGGCGGCGGTGATCGTGGTCATGCCGGCGGCGACGCCGGTGGCGAGGCCGCGGTCGGCGCCGGCGCTGTCGATGGTGGCCACCGCCGGGTTGCTGCTGGCCCACTGCACCGTCAGCGTCGCGTCGCGGCGGCTGCCGTCGGAGTAAACCGCGATCGCGTTGAACTGCTGGGTGCGCCCGGCGGGCACCTCGGCGTCGAGCGGCGCGATCTCGATCGACTCGACATGCGCCGCTTCCACCACCACCGCGCTGGTGCCGGCGCGGGCGCCGATCGCCGCGGCGATATTGG
>JAGQJJ010000373.1 GCA_020430675.1 Myxococcales bacterium | reverse complement strand
CAGCGCGGTGATCACCTCGCTGTAGATCGTGCGCATGACGCGAAAGACGCTCGCCGCCAGGCGGATGCGGCTCAGCCAGGGCGGCGCGAGCGTGGCATCGACCACCGCCGCGACGCCATTGGTGACCTCGATACGCGCCGACTCGCCGAAGTTGCCCCGCACGAGCCGAGCGCGCAGCCACCGACCGGTCACCCCGGCCTGCGCGGCTTCGGGCACCGGACCCGACAAGGTGAAGCTCACGTCTCCGCTGGCGGTGAAGCGCGCGGTGCCATCGCTGAAGCCGGCCGACGATGCGGGCGCGCTCGCGCCAGGCCCCGCCGAGTAGCCGATCGGCGTCCAGCCGTCCGCCAGCCGCAGCTCCCAGGCGATGAGCGCGTCGTTCGACGGCGCGGCTGCGGGCTTCCAATCACTGATGGTCACTGAGACCTTGACCGTGGCGCCCGCGGGCTGGTCGAAGACCTGGCCCCCGTCGATGTAGAGCGCGTCGTTGAACGCCGGCGTCTCGCCGAGCGGCGCGAAGTCGACCGAGTCATCGAGGGCAAATGGCCCACGCATCAACGCGTCGGGCGCCTGGGTCGCGAGCGTGAGCGGGCAGTCGATGCGCACCGCGGTCAGGTCGGGCCACGCATCGCCCGGACTCAGCGCCGCGGCGGGCCGGCAGCGGACCCAGAGCGCCTTGACACCGGCGATCTCCACCGGCCGCACGCCCAGCACGCCATCGAACTGCACCGAACTGCGACCATCGGCCCGCTCGATCACCGACGCGCTGCGAGGCGACCACTCGGTGCCATCAAAGACGTGCCATTCCAGCGCGTCGATGCGATCGCGCCAACGGGCGGGCGCGCTCGCCGCGTTGTTGTAGAAGCGAAACCGGACATACGGGTAGGTCGTCTCGCTCAGCAGCGCGTCGCAAGCGATATAGAGCGCCCGGTCATATGGCTTCTCGGCGGCGAAGGCCTGCCATGCGTCAATGCCTTCGCCGAAGGCATTGACGGTGGGATCCGCCAGCGTATCGGTCGATGGCACCAGCACCCGGGCGGCGACCGGCAGGCTGCGCAGCACGCGCAGGTCGGCCTCGGTATAGAAGACCGCCTCGCTCGGGCACTGGTCATCGGCGGCCGCGCTGACCCCGCTCTTGCCCGGCACCACCGGATCGCTCGCCGCGCCCTCGGCCGCGGTGAAGACCAGCGGCGCGGTGGCCACGCCCGGCGGCACGGGGCGCACGCCGAGCAGGCGGAACAGCTCCTCGGCGTAGCGATCGGGCGCGCGGTCGACGTGCTCGACGGCATGGCGCGCCATTCGACCGAACAAGCGGATGAGCGCGCCGCCCAGATCGAGCGACTCGGGCGGGCTCGGTCGCCACGCGGTGAACAGCGAGACCAGCGACTCGGTGTGTGCGACCAGCTCGTCTTCGCTGCGGCCATCAAACGGCGGCGTCTCAGACATCGGCCACCTCCGCGCCGCCATCCAGGTAGAACGGGTAGACCACGTTGACCCGGCTGTTGGTGCTGCGCACCACCGCGGTCACCTCGACAATGCGCAGGCTGGGATCGGTGTCATCGCCGCGCACCGCGATGTCGGCCAGGTCAACGCGCGGCTCCCAGCGGGTGATGGCCGAGCGAATGTCACCGATCATGCGGGCCACCGTCTCGACGTTGCCCGGGGCAAACAGATGCGCGTGCAGGCCGCAGCCGAAATCGGGCCGCATGATGCGCTCGCCGAGCGCCGTCTGCAGGATGAGCTTGATCGACTGTTCAACGGCCGCCTCGCCGGCGACCGGCACCACGCGCCCGTCGGCGTCGAGCCGTGTGGGGAAACCCCAGCCTCTTCCCAGGAACGGGCGGTCCATCACTGACCCTCCACGCGCATCTGGATGGCGGTGATCGAGAGCTGCCCCGGCGGCGCCGAGTCGGTCAGCGCCTGACCGGCCGAGAGCAGAGCGGGTTTGCCTTCGATGGTCACCCGCTTGGCCATCGCGGTCGGCAGCCAGGTGCCCATCGAGCAGGGCTTGAGCCCCGGCCCGCTATTGGTGCACGGCGGCTTGTCGACGGTGGCCGGCGAGAAGGTCACCGCCGCCGCGCCGCCGAACTTCACGCGCGTCGAGACCACGCTCACCTTGAACATGGCCCCGTGCGGGCATTGAAGCAGGTCATTCTCGGTGAGCAGCGTCGGCATCACTTCACCTGCAGGGCGCCGTTGTTGACGTCGACCGACTGCCCCCCGATCTTGACGGTCGACTTGCTGGCCAGCTCGATCGACTGCCCCTCCAGCTTCACCGCGCCCGAAGCCTTGACCCCCAGATCCTTGCAGGCGAGCGTCAAGGTTCCGTCGGGCACCTCGATATTGATCGCCGTCTTGGCCTGAATATTGACCGTGCCCTCGACCACCAGCGTCATGATGTTGTCGGTCGTGGCGATCGTGATCGAGTTCTTGGCCGTCTTGTCGACGATCTGGATCTGCTCGGCCTTGTCGGTGTCATCGAGCACGATGCGATGGCCCGAGCGCGAGACGAGCGCCTTGCGGGGGTTGGCTTCGTCGCTCTCGGGCGGCTTCTGATCGCCGCGCCAGACGCCGCCGATCACCACCCCGTCGGCGAGGCTGCCGTTGTAGAACGCCACCGCGACCTGATCGCCCACATCGGGCAGCAGGTAGAGCCCCCGCGCCGCGCCAGCGAGCGGGGTGACCACCGGGCACCAGTAGCCGGCGTCGGAGTCGGCGTCGACCTCCATGTCGTCGAGGCTGACGCGCACCATATAGCGCGCGGCGTCGATCTCGAGCACCTCGCCGAAGCTGACGCCCAGGCCCAGCCGTACGCCGTCGTCGGCCATGGTCAATCCCCCTCCTGACGCAGCGAGAGGTCGGTGGTGTAGCCTCCGCCCGGCGACCAGCGATGGGTCGCGGTGCGCACGCGCCACGCTGCGCTGAACGGGCCGACCTCGCTGAGCTGCACCCACACGCCAGGCACCAGCGTCGCGTCGCCGCGCACGCTGATCGAGGCGGTCATCGCCTGCTCCTTGCGCCGGGACAGCTCCTGCGCCGCCATTTTTTTGGCGCTGTCGACATCGGCGACCGCGCGATGCAGCGTGAGCACGCGCGGCTGTGGGGGCACCAGGCTGCTGGTCGTGCCCGCGGTGCCAACGATCTTCAGGTTCTTGTCTTTGTCGCGTCCGATGATCACCACGCCGTCGATCTCTTCGACGGCGCTGTGCGTGGCGTTGAAGCTGCGCACCGTCTTCGGAGTGAACGAGGGCATGAGGAACGGGTTGAGCGGCTGCGGCGTCGGGGGCCGGATGACCAGGCTGTCGGCGTCGACAGCCAGCTCGTAGCCGATGCGGTCGAGGCGGTCGTGCACGAACTCGAAGTCCGAGGCCTCGCCTTGCCGAACGATGTAATGCATCGGCGGGGTATCGCCCAACGCCTTCTCGACCTTGACGCTCAGCCCCCGCTCCTTGCAGATCGCCTCGGCGATCTGCAGGTCGTCCTTGTCGACGAAGGTGCGCAGGTACATGCCCTGGCGCAGCCGGTGGCGCAGGTCGAAGCCACTCACCGAGATCGAGGCCCCGCCCTGCGACATCTCGAAGCCGACCGAGGTGATCTCGCCGATGGTCAGGGTGGCGCTCGTGCCATCAGCGCCGAGCGCGATCGAGACCTCGGCGCCGACCGCGAGCTGGCTCTGATCGATGACCTGCAACGCCTGGCCGATGGTGTCCCCCGCCTCGAAGTCGAGCGAGAAGTCGCCGAGGCCATCGCTGTCGAGCGTCACCGACACGCTGCGCAGGGCGGTGCTCGCCGGGGGCAGCAGCGCGACGCGCGCCACGCCGATCGTCGCCTGGATCGCGACCGTGGCGCTCGCGAGGTGGTCGACGTCGAGGATGGGCGCAAGGAGGGCCATCAGCGCTCCAAAGCCGGCACGCGCAGCACGGTGCCCGAGACCAGGGCGCGCGCGTCTTCGAGGCCGTTGAATTGCGCGACCTGCCACCACTTGCTGGCGTCGCCGTAATACGTGGACGCGATGGCCGGCAGCGTGTCGCCGCGGCGCACGGTGTGGGTCTTCTCGACGTCGGGCGAGTGGAACTCGAAAGAGTCCTGCTCAAACTCGGTGAAGCTGCAATTGAGCACCGCGCGCACCGGCGTGCCGTCGGGCTTCCACAGCTTGAACTCCTGCGAAACCTGGGTCAGCGCGCCCTGCATGAGCATGTAGGGCCCCCACCAGAGCTGGCAGAGCGGGGGACGGTGCAGCTCCTGCGTCGGCTGGGCGAGGCGGGCGATCTTCTGGGTATGCGACAGTACATTGGTGCCGGTGGGCGCGGCGAGCGCCTGCGCCAGCCCACCGCTCGCCGCGTCAGCGAGCTGGGCCCAGAGCGAGTACCCCTCGTCGGTGGTGTCGAACATGAAGTCGGGCGAGAGGCTCGCCGGCTGGTAGTCGGCCGACGAGACCTGCAGCTCGGTGGTCCACTCGCCGGGCGAGGCATGCTGCCGCGCGCGGCAGCCGATGCCGTTGGTCAGCGAGACGCGCGACGGGTTGAACAGCACGTCGATGCGTTCGCTGAAGACCATGGGCGAGGTATTCTCGTGCCAGATGACCATGCGGGCGACGCGCGCGGTGTTCAGCCCGAGCAGCGCACCGCCGGCGGTGGCCAGCGACGACGTCGTCGCAAAGGCGGCGGCCTGCCCGGCGGCGTAGAGCGCGTCGAAGAACGAGAGACCGCGGCCGGTATAGGTATAGTCGTCCATCATCGCGGCGACCCTCCTCTCATACCCGCGTCAGCGCGCGGACGCGCTCGCGTTCCATGTCGCGCACCACCCGGCGGTGCACGACCTCGGCGATGGTGTTCACTTCGCGCGACGTCAATGGTCTGACGATCGGCGCCGGCGTGGGCGCGGTCACCGGCCCGGGCGGCGTCGGCGACGCCCCCCCAATGCCCAACAAACGCCGCGCCTCTTCGGCCGTCGTGGGCGCGCGCACCGCCACCGGCCCCGGCGCCGCCGGCGTCGTCCCCGCGGTTGGTA
>JAGQJJ010000372.1 GCA_020430675.1 Myxococcales bacterium | reverse complement strand
AGCACCATGGTGACGATCATTGCGACAGTCAGCACGGCGACGGGATAGAACATGGCCTTCTTGATGCGCGCCTTCATGGCCTCGGTCTTTTCCTTGTAGACCGAGATGCGCTCCATCATCGTGTCGAGCACGCCCGCGCGTTCGCCGGCCTCGACCAGGTTGCAGTACAACTCGTCGAAATATTCGGGGTGTTTGGCCATCGCCTTGGCCAGTGACGAACCGCCCGCCACATCGGTCTTGATGCGGATGAGCAGATCGCGCATGGAGGCGTTGTCGTGCCCCTGCGCGACAATGTCGACCGCCTGCACCAGCGGCACGCCGGCGTTGATCATCGCGGACATCTGCCGCGAGAACACGGCGATGTCGTGACTCTTGATCTTCGCCTTGCTGCCGCCGAACAAAGGCTTCGGCTTCTTGCGGACCTTTTCCGGGGTGATGCCCTGACGGCGCAGCTCGGCCTTGATCAGGCTCAGCGATCTGCCGACCAGCTCGCCTTTCAGCTTGTCGCCGCGCTTGTCGGTGCCTTCCCAGAGGAAGATCGCTTCATCGACGGTGTCCTGCTGCTTTTTAGCCATGTGCCTGCTGTCCGTGGTGGGTCACGGTGCTCAATCCTTGGTTACGCGGTTGACTTCCTCGAGGGAGGTCAGGCCGTCGCGAACTTTCTTCAGGCCTGAACGGCGCAGGTCGGGAATGCCCTCCTTGCGCGCCTGGTCCGCGATCTGGATGGCGTTGCCACCCTCCATGATGATGCGACCGATGGTGTCGGACACCGGCATGACCTGATAGATGCCGACGCGCCCCTTGTAGCCGCCGGTGCACTTCGGGAAGCCGCGCGTCGACTGGCCGTGCAGGTCGGTGAGCACGTTGTCGTACAGCTCGCCGTTGAACCACAGCGTGCTGCGCGTGCCGCCCTCGCGGTTGGCCAGATCGGGCTGCTCGATGAACCAGTGCAGCACCGGCAGGTCGGAGTCGATGACCGGGTTTTCGACCACCGTGCCCAGGTATTGCTCGCTGTCGAGCGGGTCGAGGAAGGTCGGCTCGCGCGCGATGCGGCCCTCGGCGTCGGCGGCGACCGCGCGCCAGCGCAGCAGCTCGCCGGGTTGGCTCCACTCGGCGGGCAGCGTGGCCATGTACTGGCCCGGCGCATCGGGCACGGGTTCCATCGGCAAGGCCACCTCGGGCTGGAAGCGCTGCCGCGCGTACAGCGTGACCTCGGCCACCGGCGCCGCGCTCTCGGCCACGCGCACGGTGACGGTGACCACGTCGTCGGGCGCCACCTCGGGGTCGCGCGTCAGGTCGTAGACCACCGGGCCGGTATTGGGATCGGCCAGGTTGTCGGCGCCGGGCGTGGGCACCGGGAACAGGCGCGTGCGGTCGGGCACCAGCGTGGCGTGGCTGGCGATCAGCGACGGCGCGATGAGGAAGCGGCCGTCATCGGCGGCGGCGTCGAGCGCATACAGCGCGAGCACGTTGCGGCCGGGCTGCAACAGCGCGGTGTCGACCGGCACGTCGACCGGGTGCAGGGCCTCGCCGGCTGGGCGGTCTTCGAGCGCGGTCGCCGCCGGGTCGAACACCGGCGGCACGTTGATCGCCGCCACCGGGCCGCCGTTGACAAAGGCGGAGACGCCGTCGTCAAAGCGCAGGCTGAGCGTCAGGCGATCGACCGCCTCGGGGTCGTCGACGAAGAAAGGCGCGCGCAGCCACAGGCCGGGCAGGCCGTCGCGGAGCGGGCCGGCGTCGGTCATGATGAACGGGTCGAGGTCGGCGGGCGCCCAGATGCGGGCCGACATGAACGAGCCATCGGAGCCATCGTTGCGGTTGCCATCGGGCCCGGTGGGCTCGTGCACGATGTCGATGCGATCGCCGGGGCGCACGTCGGGCAGCGCGATCAGGCGGGTGACGCCCACCGCGTCGTTGCCGGCGATGGCCGCGCGGTCCATCTCGACGCCTTCGACGAAGATGCGGCCGGTGACGCCGCCGCCGTTGGGGTTCTGTTTGGCCAGATGCCATTCGAGCAGCAGCGTGCCACCCACCGGCGTCACGAAGCGGCGAATCGCCCAATGCTCGGCGCCGTTGTTGATGCCATTGGGGTGCACCTGATCCTGGGCGATCAGCGTCCAGGGCGGGTTGCCCTGGAACCAGTCCCAGGCGCTGCCGCTCCAGAAATCGGTCGGCGACCAGCCGCCGCCGTCGCGCGGGAAGGGCGTGAACTCATCGGGCGAGTAGGTGCCGTCGGCGTCGGCGCTCAGGTTGAAATAGCCATACAGCCAGCCGCGATAGCCCTGCTCGCCGGTGGGCGACCAGTCGGCGATGGTATCGGCGATCAGCGGCCCGAGCGCGTCGGGCGTGGCTTCGACGCCGGGGATGCCGATGCTGGCGGTGAACAGGCTGCCATCGCCCACATCATCGGCGAGCGGGTCGAGGGCAAAGTCGATGATCGTGCCTTCGAGCAGGTCGACCTCGATGGCATAATCGACGCGGTCGAAGTTGACGGCGGCGCTGTAGACCTCGACGCCATCGACCAGGATGCGGCCGGCGACGCCATCGCCCTCGGCGGTGGGATTGCGCAGCACGCCTTCGATGACAAAATGGCCCTCGACCGGGCTCTGGAAGCGGCGAACCGCCCACATCGTGCTCTCGTGGTTGATGCCATTGGGCGTGCCGCCGGTGGCGTCGAGGCGCGTGAAGGGCGGGTTGCCATCAAACCAGACCCATTCGGTGCCATTCCAGAAGTCGGTCGGCGAGTGGCCGGCGCCGTCATGCGGGAACGGCGTGAAGTCGCCGATGCCATAGGCGCCATCGGCGTCGATCGTGGCGTCGTAATAGCCATACGACCAGCCGCCGTCGCCCTGCTCGGAACCGAAAGCGGTCGTCGAGTCGGTGAGGGTGAAGGGCGGGCGCGGGGCTTCGGCGTGGTCGAAGCCGACGCCCAGGACCACCTCGGTCCAGTCGGCGTCGTCGTAGTCGGGGGCCAGCCAGGCGCCGCCGGCGCCGGGGGCGCGGGCGCGGGCCAGGTCGCCGGCGTCGAGCAGGGGGATGCGCTCGACGTCCATCGGCAGGCCCCACGAGACGTCGGGCGGCTGCGGCGGCCAGCCATCGAACTCTTGGATGATGTTGCCGAAGGGATCGATCAGCGCCAGGTACTCACCGTCGCCGTCGAGGCGGAAGTTCGTGTGCAGCGGGCCGGTGGCCGGATCGGTGCGGTCCTTGTTGGAGGCGAAGACGACCAGATAGCTGTGCGGCGGCATGACATACGGCGGGAAGACCCAGCGGTCGAGGATGTCGCGGTCGTCGGTGAGGCGGTGGCCGGCCAGGTCGAGGGGGCGGGCGTTGGGGTTGTACAGCTCGATCCAGTCCTCGGTGTCGCCGTCTTCGTCGCGCAGGCCGTCGGTATTGCGGGCGACAAACTCGGTGATGATGGGCGGGTCGAGCGGGGGCAGGGCGGCGTCGACTTCGGCGTGCGGGCCAAAGCGCTGCGACTCGAAGACAATATGGGCCGGCTCAATGGCCGCGGCGTGCCACAGTTGCGGGCCGTTCAGCTCGATCCGGCCGACCCGTCCTCGGGCGAAGAGATCCTGCTCACGTTCTCGGAAGATGCCCTGGTCCGCGTGCTCGAGCTGAGCTGCACCAACAATGACTGCACCCTCGCGTTGCGCGCCACGCTGCCCATCGCCGACGATCGCGCCGCGGGCATGAGCGGCGCTTTTGTCGCCGACGTCGATCTGGACGGCTGGCCTGACGTGCTCCTGTTGCCGCAGGGCGCGCTGGCGGTGCAGGTCGCGTGGGGCGGCCCCGACGGGCTGGCGCCGCTCGCCCCGATCCGCGGGCTGAGCGTGGGCGACCGCGGTGGACCGAACGCTTCGCTGACCGCGGTCGCCGACGTGGGCGGTGACGCCCGGCCCGACCTCATCTACGCCGGCTCCCTGTTGGTGACCATCGGCGAACCCCGCGCCCCCATGGTCGATCGCGCCTACGTGCCGCGCCGTCCCCTCAACCGCGCCGGGGTGGCCGATCTGGACGCCGACGGACGGCTCGACATCTACGGCCTGCTCACCGGCTCGCTGGAGTTCGTGCTGAGCCGCGAAGACGGCTATTACCTGGAGCGCTCCAGCGGGTTCACTGACATCGCCGAGGTGCAGACCGGCGACATGGACGGCAACCGCCTCACCGACCTCGCCATCCAGCTCACCGACGGCGCGGTGCTGGTCCATTATGGCGCGCCTGACGGCGGCTTCGGCGCGCCGCAGGTGATCGGCCGCTTCGCGACCAATGCGGTCTGGACGTTGGGGCGCCTGGCCAGCGACCGCGGCGTCGACGCCACCGATGATCTGGTGATCTACGCCGACGACCGCCTCTATCGCTTCGCGGGCAGCGCGCAGCAGCAGCTCACCGCGCCCATCGCGCACATGAATCGCCCGCAGGGGGTGGCGATCGGCCGGTTCGCGGACGGGCCCGGGGTGTTGGTGGTCGGCCGCACAAACGACAACCGGCGGCGCGACAGCGAGCTGGACGCGGCCGAGGTGGGGGCGGCGGACCCGCAGCTTCGCGAGGTCGGCACGTTCGGCTGCGCGCCGGACACGCAGGGGGCCAACGCCACTCTTCGCGTGGTGGACTGGGACGGCGACGGCGTGAACGAGGTGGTGCAATTCGATCACATCGACGCCGACGGCGAAGAGAACATCGCGGTGCAGTGGCTTGACGTCACCGCTGACGCGGTGCGCTGCCGCCTGATCGCTCAGGTCGCCCTGCCGGGCTTTCCGCTCGCGTTTGATCGCGTCGACCTCGACGGCGACGGCAACGACGAGGTGGTCGCCCTCGTGCGGCAACCCAACGGACCCTTGAACGTGATCATCTGGCCACTCGACGGCGAGACGCCGGGCGCGCCGGTGGTCATCGAACCCGAGCTGCGCATCGAACAGGCCACGGTGCTCGACCTGGGCGGCGGCCCGCAGTGGATCGCCATCGCCGACGGCGCGCTGCATCGAACGCGATGGGTCGACGGCGCGCTGGTCT
>JAGQJJ010000371.1 GCA_020430675.1 Myxococcales bacterium | reverse complement strand
CAGGAGGGCGAGCCCGGCGGGCCCGTGCTGCGCGTCACCGGGCTCGCGGTGATGGGCGGGGTCGACGTGAAGGCGAAGACGCCGAAGCGCCGCCGCCCCTGACGCCTGGTGGGCTGATCAGCCTCGCTCGAGCAGCGCCGCGGCGCCCATGCCGCCGCCGATGCACATGCTCACCACCGCACGCCGACCGCCGCGACGGCGCAGCTCGTAGAGCGCGGTCAACGCCAGCCGGGTGCCGCTGACGCCCAGCGGATGGCCGAGCGCGATGGCGCCGCCGTTCACGTTGAGCTTCTCGTCGGGCACGCCCAGCTCGCGCTGGCAGTAGACCGACTGCGCGGCGAAGGCCTCGTTGATCTCGAACAGGTCGATGTCACCGATGCCCAGGCCGGTGGCGGCGAGCAGCTTGCGGATGGCCGGCACCGGGCCGATGCCCATGATGTCGGGCTCGACGCCCACGGTGACGAAGCGCTTGAAGGTGCCGAGCACCTCGCGCCCGCCGGCCGCCTCACGGGTGCTGACCACCACCGCCGCGGCGCCATCGGTCAGCGGCGAGCTGTTGCCCGCGGTGACCGTGCCTTTGGGGTCGAACGCCGGCCGCAGCTTGGCCAGACCTTCGAGCGTGGTATCGGGCCGGATCAGCTCATCGTGCTCGACGCGCACGGCCTGGCCATCGACCGTGGTGTCGACGGCGAGGATCTCGGCGCCCAGCAGCCCCTTCTCGCGGGCGATCGTGGCCTTGCGATGGCTGGCAAACGCAAAGGCGTCCTGCGCCTCGCGCTCGACCTTGAACCGCGCGGCCACGTTCTCGGCCGTGGTGCCCATCGCGATGTAGGCTTCGGGGTACTCGATGGCCAGCTTCGGGTGAAGCTGCGGGTGGAAGCCGCCCATCGGCACCGCGGTCATGCTCTCGACGCCGCCGGCGACGGCGACGTCCATCTCGCCCACCGCGATGCGCGCGGCCACGCTGGCGATGGTCTGCAGGCCCGAGGCGCAGAAGCGGTTGACCGTGTAGGCCGGCGACGTGTGGGGCAGGCCCGACAGGAAGCCGATGATCCGCGCCACGTTGAGCCCCTGCGAGCCCTCGGGCATGGCGCAGCCGAGCGCCAGGTCTTCGACCGCGCCGGGCTCGATGCCCGCGCGCTCGATGGCCCCGCGCACCGCGAGGGCGCCCAGGTCTTCGACCCGCGTCTGCCGCAGATTGCCTTTGACGGCGCGGCCGAACGGCGTCCGCGCCCCTTCGAGAATGACGACCTCGCGCATGTCAGTTCCTCAGCGGCTTGTTGTTCATGAGCATGTACTGGATGCGGGCGATGGACTTCTCCTCGCCGCAAAGCGAGAGGAAGGCCTCCTGCTCCAGCTCGTGGAAGCGAGCCTCGGTGACCTCGGTGCCCGGGGCGACGTCGCCGCCGCTGAGCACAAAGGCCAGCTTCTGGCCGATGAGCGCGTCGTGGGCGCTGATCTGGTGGGCCTGCTGCATGCCCCAGATGGCGTTATGCAAGGTGGCGTAACCATCGCGGCCGGCGACCTTCAGGCTGCGCGCCCGCGGCGGCGCGTAATCGCTGCGCGCCATGCCCAGCGCCCGCTGCTTCGCCGCTTCGAGCAGCGCGTCGCGGTCGAGGGTGATGCGGTCGGACGGCCGCAGGAAGCCCAGCCCCTGCGCCTCGCGGGCGCTGGTGCTGACCTTGGCCATGCCGATGGCCATGAAGACCTCGCGCAGATAGACGATGGGGTCGATGTCGGGCCCGTTTGCCTGGTGGTTGTGCAGCAGCCCGAAGCAGCCGCCGCCGCCGGGGATGAGGCCGACGCCCACCTCGACGAGGCCCATGTACAGCTCGGCGTTGGCCTGGATGGCGTCCGAGCCGAGGCAGATCTCGGCGCCACCGCCCAGGGTCAGCCCGAACGGCGCCGCCACCACCGGCACCCGCGCGTTGCGCAGGCCGAGGCAGGCGCTCTGGAAGGCGGCGATCTGCTCGCGGATCTGTTCCCACTGCTTCTGCTGGGCGCCCATCATGATCATCATGATGTTGGCCCCGGCGCTGAAGGCGCGGGCGTCGTCGTTGCCGATGACCAGCGCGTCGAAGTCGGTCTCGGCGCGCTTCACCGCGGCGTTGAGCATGCCCACGATGTCGGCGTCGACCGCGTTCATCTTGGTGCGGAACTCGACGCAGGCCACGCCGTCGCCGATGTCCCAAAGGCGCGCGCCGTGGTTCTTTTCGACCAGCGAGGGGTGCGTGATCGACGTGGGCAGCTTGCGGAAGCGCGGGTTGACCACCTCGGCGGCCGCGGCCTTGGTGTGGTGGTTCCAGAACTGCCGTTCGCCCGCCGCGCCCTCATAAAACGCCGTGCGCCCGGCCGCGAGCATGTCGGTGACCCATTTGGGCACGTCGTAGCCCTCGGCCTTCATGCGCTCGACGCTCTCGGGCACGCCGATGGCGTCCCACACCTCGAACGGGCCCAGATCCCAGGCGAAGCCCCACTTCACGCCGTTGTCGACCTGCACCAGATCGAAGGCCAGCTCGTCGAGGTGGCGCGCCGAGTAGCACAGCATCTGGGCCAGGCTGTCCCACGCGAGCCTGGCCGCTTCGTCGTCGGCGGTGATCAGCTTCTTGATGCGCGCGCCCGCGTCTTCGATGTTGCGCGCGGCGCCGATCGACTTGTAGCGCGGGCTCTCGCGCGGCCGGTAGTCGCCCTTGTACGGGTCGAAGGCCTGGATGTCGGCGCCGACCTTCTTATAGAAGCCCTGCCCCGACTTGCGGCCCAGCCAGCCGTTGTCGATCAGCGTCTGGAAGACCTCGGGCACCTTGAAGTACTGCCGCATCTCATCGTTGGGCAGGTCTTCGTACAGGTGCGTCGAGACCGAGGTGAGCACGTCGAGGCCCACCAGGTCGGCCAGCTTGAAGATGCCGGTCTTGGGGCGGCCCAGCGCGGGGCCGAAGATGGTGTCGAGCATCTCGGGCGGGTAGCCGTGCTCGAGCATGCGATGCACTGAGTACATCATGCTGAAGGTGCCGATGCGGTTGGCCACGAAGGCCGGCGAGTCCTTGGCGAAGACCACGCCCTTGCCCAGCGTGTCGCGGGCGAACGCGGTGAAGCGCGGGATCAAGGTCTCGTCGGTCTTCGGGCCCGAGACGACCTCCAGCAGCTTCATGTAGCGCACCGGGTTGAAGAAGTGCGTGATGATGAAGTTGCGCTGGAAGTCCTCGCTGCGGCCTTCGATGAGGTCGGCGAGCGGCAGCCCGCTGGTGTTCGACGAGATCAACGTGCCCGGCTTGCGCAGCGCATCGAGCTTCGTGAACAGGGCGCGCTTGATGTCGAGGTCTTCTTTGACGACCTCGACGATCCAGTCGACCTCGCCCACCTTGGCCAGATCGTCCTCGAAGTTGCCGATGGTCACGTAGCGCGCGTCGGCCTTGGCGTCGAAGAACAGGGCCGGCTTGCCCTTGATGGCGATCTGCAGGCCGCCAGCGGCGAACTTGTTGCGCGCCGCCGGATCGGTGCTGGTCTCGCCCGGCGGCACGATGTCGAGCAACAGCACGTCGATGCCCACGCCAGCGAGGTGGGCGGCGATGCCGCGGCCCATCACGCCCGCGCCGAGCACCGCTGCGCGTCGGATCGGCAGTCCTTTGGTCATGCTCGTCCTACTTTCTTCGAGGGTTCTGCGGTTGGGACGGTAACGTGCCGACTGTCTACACCTGTTCCCTTCCGATTGAAAAGGGCCCGGCCGGCGGTTTCGCTTGGTGTGGCGCCCGCGCCGGGTGAAACTCCGGCCGACGCGCGGGGTCGATGGGCCGACGCGATGGAGGAAAACATGCGCCGATCCGCACTGTTGTCCGTGCTCGTCCTCACCGCCTGCGCCGGCCGGCCCACCCCGCGGCCGGGCGGCGATGACGCGGGCGAAGGGGGCCCCGCCAAGGGCCTGCCGCCGCCCGGTACGCCGATCAGCGCCGGCCTCGAACAATTCGCCGGGCGTGCGACGCTGCCCGCCGATCCGGCTGAAGAGCGGCTGCGCCAGGCGCTCTCGCGGTCGCTGACCCCGCCGCCCGCGCTCGATTGCCTCGCCCGCGAATACGCCGCGCGCTTCGGCGCCGACGGGCGTGATCCCGACCCGGGCACGGTGCAGCACCTCGCCGAACATTGCGGCTACTGGACGCGCCCGGTGCGACCCTACTCGGTCACCGCGCCCGACCTCGACAAGCTCGAAGACCACCTGCGCAAGCTGCCGCCGGCCGCGCTCGACGGGGTGATCGGCCTCGGCGTGGCCCATCACGCCGACGGCAAGGTGACCGCCAGCCTGCTCGCCGATCCGGGCGATGTGCGGCTCGAACCGGTGCCGCGCGGCGATGGCCCGGTGCAGTTGAGCGGGCGTATTTTGCGGGGCGACGGCCAGATCGAGTTGTGGCTGCTCGACAACGAAGGCCCGCGCCGTCTACCGCTCACCGTCGATCCGACCGGAACCTTCGCCACCGGCCTGCCCGCCGCCGAGGCCGGCCCGCGCACCCTGGAGCTGGCCCGCAAGCGTGGGCGCTTCCGCCAGACCATCGCGGTCCTGCCGCTCGGCCCGCCCACGCCCGCGCCCACCGCCAGCCCGCTGGAGAACACGGCGCCCGACGTTCTGGCCGAAAAGCTCGCCGCGGCGATCAACGCCCGCCGCAGCGCCCGGGGCTTGCCGCCGCTGCAATATGAGGCCCGAATCCGGCCAGCGCTCGAAGACTGGTTGCAGCGCGTCGCCGATCGGCAGGCCAATGACACGCCGCCGGGCATGCTCGACGAGCGCGGCTGGCCGTATGCGCGACTGCGCTATGCGTTGACCGCAGGCGCCGATCCGGCCCAGGCGGTCGACCTGCTCGTCGCCACGCCGACCGGCACCCGCGCGGTGCTCACGGACGGCGTCGATCGCATCGCCGTCGGCGCGCGCCCCTTCTCGACCGGCCGCGGCCTCGACGCGGTGGTGGTGGCCTTGCAGCACTTTGCGCTCGACCCGCCCGAGGTCGTGCGCGCCGCGGTGATGAAGCGC
>JAGQJJ010000370.1 GCA_020430675.1 Myxococcales bacterium | reverse complement strand
CCGGCGACGCGCTGGTCGGTGCGCTGACCGGCTATGAGTCCACGAAGCGCTCTTCGGCGAGCAGCGAGGGCCGGCGGCTCTTTGATGACAGCCTGACGTCCGCAGATGAAGACTTCGATGGTGGCGACGGTGGCAGCGGCAGCGATCTGGGGGTCGGCATTCGCGCCCGCGCCCCGCGGTTGGCGGTGCAGGTGCGGCGCAAGCGCGGGTGGGGCATCGGCATCAACCTGCAACAGACGCTGGCCCTGCGTGCGGCGGCGGCGACGGCGGTGTGGTTCTTCGACGTCAACCCGGTCGAGCCGGATGACGTGCTCGCCGCCACCGCCGATGGCCTGCTGCGCTCGCGCGATGGCGGTGCGACCTGGCCGCTGGTGTTGACGGGGCCGACGCCGCCGGAGCGGATCATCAACCACATCGCCCGCGACCCCAAGGATCCCACCCGGCTGTTCGTAGGCACCGGGCGCGGCATGCACGTCTCGCGCGACGGCGGCGAGACGTTCGACCGCATCGAGCATCCGTTCATCGTCACCAGCGACGTGCGCTGGATCGACATCGACCCGGCGCGGCCCGAGGTCCTGTACGTCGGCGCGACTTGGGGCCTGCTGCGTTCGACCGATGGCGGCCTCAACTTCAGCATCGCCTTCCTCAACCCCTGGCCGCCCCTGAGCCTGGTGCGACAGGTCATGGTCGACCCGCACCGCCCTGAACGCATCTGGCTGGCCACCGCCGACGGCCTCATGGTGCGCGACGGTGAGAAGGCCGAGTTCGATCGCGCCGGTGGGTTGCTCTTCGTGGGCACCAATGTGCGCTGTCTGTCGACCGATGACACCCCCGGGCACCTCATCGCGGTGACCGACACCGACGTCTGGGAGACGCGAGATGACGGGAAACACTGGCAAATCGGGTGGTTCGGGCCCGGTCAGTGGAAGATCGCCTACGCGATGTTTGCGCGGGGAGCGCCGGAGACGGTGATGGTGCTCACCGAGGCCGAGGTGCTGCGCGTGGGGCCGCTTTCGCGCACGGCTCGCCGCCGCGTCGCGCGCGCTCAGGTCGACGCGTTGCAGGCGCGCTTTGCGGAGGAGCCGCCGATCGAAGAGATTCTGCGGGTCGCGCTCCGCCGAGCGGGCCTCTATCGCCCCGAGTTGGCGGCGCGGCGTGCTCGGGCGCGCTTTGCCGGGCTGCTCCCGCAGATCAGCACCGGCGTCGCGTGGATGCCATACTCGCCCGACCGCGACTTCACCAACGACGTCATGCCCGACGAGCCGCGCCTCCGTGACCCGCGCAGCGGCACGTTTTCCTGGGCCGCGACGGCGCAATGGGACCTGCAGGGCCTTGTCTTTCAGCGCGCCGAGGCCCCGATCGCCCGGGTGGGCCGCACCAACCTCGACGCCGAGCGCAATCTGCGTTCGACGGTGATCAATCTGTTTCAGGAACGACGGCGGCTGCTGCTCGAAGCGGCGCTCAGCGACGATGACGCCCGCATGGCGTTGTTGCGCGGACTGCGCATCGAAGAGCTGACCGCCCATCTCAACACGCTGACCGGCGGGTTGTTTCCGCCGGCGCCAGCGTTGTAAAGCGAGGACGCCCCATGCGTTGCACCCTCTTGATCGGGCTCGCCGTGGCCCTCTGCGCCGGCCCCGCGGCCGCGCAGCGGGAGTTTCCGGCCAATATTCAGCGGCAGATCGACCTGCTCAAAGAGGAGCCGACCGTGCAGCAGGCGCAGTCGGCGGCGCTCAAGTTTTTCAACGTCGGCGCCGAAGACGTCGAGGGCATGCGCAGCCGCGCGCAGTGGAAGGGGCTGATGCCGCAGCTCGAAGCGCGCGGCCGGCTCAACAAGAGCCGCCTCGACGTTGATACCACGAACCTGACGGTCGACGATCTGCCGTTCCTGTTCGACGACGTGACCGGTGAGGTGCAGGAGGTGCAGGTCGCGCTGCGCTGGAACCTGCCGCTGCTGGTCTTCAACGCCGAGGTGCTCGACGTGGGCTCGCTGGCGGTGCTGCAGGAAGGCGTGCTCAAGGAGGTCACCCGCCTGTACTACACGCGGCGGCGCTTGCAGATCGACCTCATCCTCAACCCGCCCGATGACGCGGCGACGCGCATCTCGAAGGAGCTGCGCATCGATGAGCTGACGTCGACGCTCGATGCGATGACCGGGAACCTGTTCACCACGGCGCAGGCGCGCCGGGAGCGGTTGCAGCGGCGAGAAGGCGGCTTCTGACGCGCTCGAAGCGGCGGGTCAGTGCGCGGGCGCGGGCGCGGGCGCTTCACCATGGGCGGGCGCGGGGGCCTCACCGTGGGCGGGCGCGGGGGCCTCGCCGTGGGCGGCTTCGCCGTGATGAGCCGGCGCGGCGGGCGGCGTGATGCGCGTCGTGGGCTTCCGCCGCGGCGCCAAGGGCGTCGAGGTCGAGCTGGAGGTCGGCCCCGGCGTGGTCGTTGCCCGTCCGCTCGCCGCGGCGCTGGCCGATGGGGCGCGTTCGGTGGCGCTGAGCGGCCTGGAGGACATCCAGACCGAGTGGCGCCGGTCCGCCCATGGCTGGATTCAAGACCTCGGGCGCTTGGCGGTGAAGTGGGAGGGCGTCCGCCGCTTCGCCGAGTTCGTCGGCAACGCGGTGCACAAGCGCGAGGCGGAAGAGGCCAAGAGGCGCATTCGCACCGTGCAGGACAAGATCTACTTCGTCATCGACAACTACCTGGGCGGCCTCAAGGCGCTCGACCGGGACGCCGCGGTCGACGAGCGGAAGCGGGCGCTGGGGGCGCTGCCGCTCGTGCCGGTCGTCGCGCTGATCGCCGGCGCCGCGGCGGCGATCACGTACTTCATCACCTCGATGGAGACGCGCGCCGAAGAGGTCCGGACCGAGCAGCTCCGCGAGGCGCGCCGGATGACCGAGTCGTCGGACCCGGCTGTACGCGCCGCCGGCGTCAAGGCGGCGGGCGATCTGACGAAGGTCTGGCAGACGGCCGCCGAGGCGGACGCCGATCGGGCGGCGAAGGACAAGACCTGGGCGCAGATCGCCAAGTGGGCCTTGGGCGCGTTGGTGGTCGGCGGGGCCGGGTACCTGGCGTGGAAGAACTGGCCGCGCATCGAGGGCGCCCTTCGCAAGCGGGAGGCGCTGTCATGAAGTCGCCGGCCGAGCTGGCGGGCGTGCCGCCCTTTGACATCGAGCAGGCCAAGGACTGGTACTGGCGCCTGCATTGGGGCACGCCGGTCGACCGCATGCTGACGCTGCTGCGGCCGGCGGGCGCGCCCGAGGTGCTGACCGAGATCGGGCAGCTCGTGCAGTTCGAGATCGAGCGCAAGGGCGAGGTGGGTCCGCGTCGGGTGCTGCTCGACCGGACGCGGTTCTTCGGCGAGGAAGCGCGCGTCTCGCTGGCGACCGATCAGCAGGGCAAGGGGCTCTGGCTGCTGAGCGCGGGCGGCGTGGCGCTGTACCCGAACTGGCGGCCGGCGCGCATCGTCGCGGTGACCTACCGGACGAACAAGGCCGGCGAAGACGCCGACTGGCGCCACGAGTTCGAGGGCGCGAAGCCGCAGTTGGTGGCCGACAAGAACGGGCACGCCATCATCCGGCGCGACCGCAGCCGGTACTTCGTCTCGTGGCGGGGCATCGAGGGATGAGCGCCTATCAGGCCCGGGCGGCCATCGCCCGGTGGCTGCGGCCGTTGCTCGCCCAGGCCCGGGCGGCGGGGGCGCGGCTGCCGATCGGCGCCGAGGACACCGTCGAGGAGTTCATCAGCGGGCGGCAGCGCGACGAGCACGCGCTGTTGCGGCTGGTCGCGGTGGCCACCGAGCCGTTGCAGGACGCGCCGCTCGAATTCCGGCTGCGCGAGGCGGGCTACCGGGTCGCGGTCGGCCGATCGGGGCCCTTGCGGCGCGCGAAGGTGGCGGTCAGCCACGCGGCGGGCGAGGTGTTCCGCGGCCCGATGCGCGCCTTGGCCGAGTTGGTCACCGGGCCGCGGCGCAACCCGAGCGAGCCGGGGCCCTCGGTGCGGCAGCGCGAGGTCCTCGGCCGAGTGCCCGACGAGCTGACCGTCGCCGACGTGCAGCAATCGGCCTGCTACCGCGACGCTTGGCGCGCGCGGCGGATGCTGCGGCAGATGGTGGCCAGCGGCGCGGTCGAGCCGCTGGGCGAGGACCAGTACCGCAAGACCGAGCGGGCGGTGCCGAGCTGCGCGTTCGAAACCCTGGCGACCGTCCCGAAGCGCGAGCGCCTCGCCCGGGAGGCGAAGCCGGCCGCGCCAGCGGCGAGCCCACGAGGGCGCAAGGCACACCCGAGCTCGCCGCCGACCGTCCCGAAGCCTGCGCCGCTGGCGCCGGCGGATCGGGGCGCGCTCGCCGAGATGGCGGCATCGGCGCCTGCGGAGCCCTCCGCCGAGCACGGCCAGACCGAGCCGGCAGGCATCAAGATTCGGCAGGTGGGGTTCGACATCGTCGAGTACGCCGAGGCGAGCATCACCGAACTCTTCGAGTGGGCGATCGAACGCAAGAAGCTGACCGGGCGGGTAGCCGAGGCGGTGCGATATGAAGTCCGGGGGTTGCTCAGTGGCCTGAAAAGCTATCTGACCTTCAACCGCTCGTGGACCCGCGATGCCAAGAAGCTGGCGCATTTGCGCGGGTACATCCGCGGCGAGCTGGCAGCCCTGCCGGACCGCTTCAAAGAACGCGACGTCGAAGGCCTCACCACCGGCGTCATCAAGCGGCTGGAGAACGCCAAGGAAGCGGTGGACCAGGCCGAGATGGTCGCCGATCAGCAGGCGGCGTCCGCCGAGCGGGCCCGTCGCGGTGCGGGTCGCTCGGCGACCACCAGCACGGCCACACCGGGCAAGACGAAGGCGGCCTCGGCCCCAACGCCGCCGGCCGCAATGCCGGCCGCGCCGAAGGCCCGAGCGCCGGAGATGCCCGCCGAGACGGGTCTCGTTCGAGTCGACCTCAACGAGCTCGTCAACCGGATGGTTCGCTCGCAGCCGGCGCCAACCGTCCCGAAGCCTACCCCCGCGGCGCCGACACGCTCGGCCGAGG
>JAGQJJ010000369.1 GCA_020430675.1 Myxococcales bacterium | reverse complement strand
TGCGCAAGCTCGCGACCCGACCCAAGCCGTGCCGCCGCCCCAGATACGCGCAGACGACCGGCTGGTGCGCCTCGCCGCCATCGCCTCGGTGGCCACCGCGGGCGTGCTGATCATCGCCAAGCTCGCCGCGTGGTTCTTCACCGACTCGATCGCCATGCTCTCGAGCCTGGTCGACTCGCTGCTCGACATCGGCGCCTCGACGCTGAACCTGCTGGCCGTGCACCACGCGCGCACGCCGGCCGACTCGGAGCATCGCTTCGGCCACGGCAAGATCGAGGCGCTCGCCGCGCTGGCGCAGGCGGCTTTCATCGCCGGCTCGGCGTTTTTTCTGGTCTTTCAGGCCGCCCGGCGCCTCATCACGCCGACGCCGCTGGAGCACGGGGCCGTCGGCATCTGGGTGATGGTGGGCTCGATCGCGGCCACCGCGGCGCTGGTGCTCTTTCAGCGGCACGTGATGCGCCACACCAATTCGATGGCCATCGAAGCAGATGCGCTGCACTACGTGACCGATCTGCTCACCAACGCGGCGGTCATCCTGGCGTTGTGGCTCTCGACCGAGTTCGGCTGGCTGCGCGCCGATCCGATCATCACCGCGCTGCTCGCCGTCTACATCCTGGTCAGCGCGGCGCAGATCGCCCGCAAGGCGCTCGACATGCTGATGGACCGCGAACTGCCCGAAGACGAGCGCGAGCGCATCATCGCGCTGGTGCGGGCCGAGCCGCGCGTGCGCGACCTGCACGACCTGCGCACCCGGCGCTCGGGGCCCCAGGTCTTCATCCAGCTTCACCTCGAGCTTGACGGCAGCATGCCACTGCGCGAGGCGCATACGGTGGCGACGGCGGTCGAAGAGTCGCTGCGCGCGGCCTTCCCGCGGGCCGATGTGCTCATCCACGAGGATCCGCAGGGCATTGAAGAGCCCCGCAGCGGCCTGCCCCTGGTCTGACCGCGCTCAGGCCCCGCGCCTGGCGACGCGGGCCTCCACCGCCTCGATGATGCGCCCGGTGAAGCTGACCCCGCAGTTGATCTCGGCGTCGTGCAGACCGCCGGTGCTGAAGACGTTCAGCTCGACCATGCGCTGGCCGACGAGGTCCATGCCCACCAGGAACAGCCCGTCGGCGCGCAACCGCGGACCGATGTTCGCGGCGATGCGCCGCGCGGCGTCGTTGAGGAAACCCGGCGCCGCGGTGCCGCCCACGTGCACGTTGCTGCGAAAATCGCCACCACCGGGAATGCGCCGGATGGCCGCCGCGTGCTCGCCGATCATCAGCGGCTCGCCTTCGAGCAGCAGCACGCGCGTATCGCCATTGACCGCCTCGGGCATGTACGACTGCGCCATCGCGTAGCCGTCGCGCGTCAGCACGTCGATGATCTGGTTGAGATTGGTGACCTCGTCGGGCCGCAGCAGAAAGACGTCCGTGCCGCGCGTGCCGAGCAGCGGCTTGAGCACCGTGGGCTCGGTGCGCCCGGTCACATAGGCCTTGAGCACCGCCGGGTCGCGGCTGATCACCGTCTCGGGGCTGGCCTCTTCGTGCAAGAAGCTGAGGTACATCTTGGTCGCCGCGCGGGCGAGCCCGTCGGGATCGTTGAGCACGACCACGCCCTGCTCGCGCAGCAGCCGACAGAAATGCAGCGCCGTGTCGTGGGCCCAGGCGCGCTGCTGGTCGCGGCCGGGGCTGGTGCGCGCGAGCAGCACGTCGAAGCCGCTCAGCTCGACCACCTGGCGCGGCGCCGCCATCAGCTTCGCCAGCATCGATGAGACGTCATCGGCGCGCTCAAGCCGGCGGCCCACGCCGGTCACCGTGCGGTCCGACCGCATCGTCAGGTCGACCACGCCGAAGACAAATGCCTCGTGCCCGCGTTCGAGCGCCGCGCGCATCAACATGCTGGTCGTCTGCCGGGCGCGCAGCTCAACGTCGTGGTTCACCAGAAAGGCGATCCGCATCACTGACCCTCCGCCGCCGGCCCGTCGACCAGCGAGTCATATGGATTCTGCTCATGGGCCTCATCGGGCAGCTGGATCACCCGCCCAAGGTGCACGATGCGCGCGCCGGTCTCGGCGACTGGATCCACGCTCTTGCCGATGATCACGCCGCCCGTCGGCGCGCGGTACTCGCGCAACACGTCGCCGAAGATATTGGTGAGGCGCGCGATGACCTCGCCCTCTTCGACCATGTGGGTGACGCTCGGGAAGACCTCCAGCAGCCCGCCGTGATCGGTGTACAGCCACTGCGAACTGCTGCAGGTGATGGCCTTGGGCACCTCGATCGGCTTGCGCCGCGGCACCATGCGCACCTCGGCGAGCACCGCGCGCAGACCGGCGAGCGAGCGCCGGATGTACTCGGCCTGAAACCGATGCGGATTGCCGATCTCGACCGTGATCGCCGGAATGCCCAGCTCGTCGGCGTAGCCCCGCAGCGTGCGGTCCGAGGGCGGGTCATCGAGGATGATCTGCGGCCGCTGCAAGAGCGCCATGCGACGCGCCATCTCGTTTTTCATGTCGGCGCGGATGTACAGCGAGTTCTCGTGACCGAAGCTCGCGGTGTGCATGTCGACCACATAGTCGAAGTGCCGCAGCACGCGATCCACCAGCCGGTGAGCATAAACCTGCGCAGAGGAGCCATCCTCGCGACCCGGGAACTGGTGGTTCAGATCGACCTGGTCGAAGTACCGCCGGTGGTTGAGGTAGCCGGGCAGGTTGACCACCACCACCCCGACCAGCGTGCCGCGAAGCTGGTGTGGATCGATGCGCTCGAACAGGCGGTGGATGACCGGCACGCCGTTGAGCTCGTTGCCGTGCACCACCGCGGTCAGCCCGAAGACAGGTCCGGGACGCGCGCCGCGGGCGACCAGGATCGGCAGGCGCATCGCGCGGCCGAGGCCGTCGTGCATGATCTCCATCAGCAGCCGGCTCACCCGCCCGTCCGGCAGCGAGGCGAGGTCGAGCCGGTCGGCCACCACCGCGGTGGGGAACTCGGGCAACAAGGGCATGGTCATCGGCATCTCTCGCGCGGGGAACACCCGAGGGTGGGCCCGCCCCCCCTGCGGGTCAATGGGAATCGCCGCCCCGCCTTGGGCTTCCCCTGCCCGTCGCCGTGGTCTATGTTCGCCCCCGGAGAACACGACCGAGGGCGGACCCCAGATGGCGCAGAACGTCAACCTGAAGAACCTGATCTCGCGGCTCGACGAGACCTGCAAGACGGCGCTCAACGAGGCGGCGAGCCTCTGCGTGAACCGCAAGAACTTCGAGGTCACGCTGGAGCACTACCTGCAGGCCCTGGTCGACGACCCCAAGAGCGATCTGCGGGCCGTCTTCAGCTACTTCGAGATCGAGATCGGCCGGTTCGAGAAGGCGCTTCAGCAAGAGCTGGACGCGCTGCCCACCGGCAGCACGCGGCGCCCGATGTTCTCACCGCTGCTCATCCGCTGGCTGGAGCGCACCTGGATGATCGCGTCGGTGAACTTCCAGCTCACCGAGATTCGCTCTGGCGTGTTGATGGTCGCGCTGCGCGAGAATCCGGCGGCCTACGGGCAGACGCGCTGGATGGACATCATCGAGAGCATCCCCGAGCACCAGCTGCACGTGCAGCTCTTCGACATCATCGCCGCGAGCCACGAGAAGACGCGGGCCAAGATGGCCGCCGAGGTGGGCGCGGTGGCCCAGCGCACCGGCGTCTCGCCGCAAGGGCTCAGCAGCCTGGGCCTCGGCGGCAGCAGCAGCGGCGGCGGCAGCCGGCCCAGCGACGGCTCGGCGCTCGGCCGCTACGCGATGAACTTCACCCAGCGCGCCCGCGAGGACTCGATCGACCCGGTCTTCGGCCGCGACCGCGAGATTCGGCAGATGGTCGACATTCTGGCCCGACGCCGGAAGAACAACCCGATCATCGTCGGCGAGGCGGGCGTCGGCAAGACGGCGCTGGTCGAGGGCCTGGCGGTGCGCATCGTGGCCAAGGACGTGCCCGACGTGCTCAAGAACGTCGAGCTGATCGGCCTCGACATGGGCCTGCTGCAAGCGGGCGCCGGCGTGAAGGGCGAGTTCGAGAACCGGCTGAAGCAGGTCATCGAAGAGGTCAAGGCCTCGCCGGTGCCGATCGTGCTGTTCATCGACGAAGCCCACACCATGATCGGCGCCGGCAACAAAGCGGGCGGCAGCGACGCGGCCAACCTGCTCAAGCCAGCGCTGGCCCGCGGCGAGCTGCGCACCGTCGCGGCGACGACGTGGTCGGAATACAAGAAGTACTTCGAGAAGGACGCGGCGCTCTCGCGGCGGTTCCAACTCGTGAAGGTGGACGAGCCCGACGTCGAAGCGACGACCGTGATGCTGCGCGGGCTGCGCAGCCGGTACGAAGAGTCGCATCGGGTCATCATCCGCGACGACGCGCTGGTCGCCGCCTCGGAGCTGGGCTCGCGCTATATCTCGGGGCGGCAGCAGCCCGACAAGGGCATCGACCTGGTCGACACCGCCGCCGCCCGCGTGCGCGTCGCGCTGACCGCCAAGCCGGCCGACCTGGAGGACGCCGAGCGCCGCGTCGAGACGCTGGAGCGCGAGCGCGACGCGCTGACCCGCGACGCCGCCGACTGCGCGATGCCGGTCGAAGCGCGCCTCGAAGAGCTGGCCGCCGAGATCGCGCTGACGCAGCTTGAGGTCGAGCGGCTGACCCACCTGTGGATGGACGAGAAGACCATCGCCGACAAGGTGGTCGAGCTGCGCCGCGAGCTGCGCGCCGCCGAGGAACGCGAAGCCGAGCCGCCCGAAGAGCCCGCAGCCGATGTCGACGCCGAAGAAGCGGCCGAAGAGGGCGCCGAGGCCGAGCCGCCGCCCCCCACCGCCGCCGAGCTGCGCGACCGCCTGCATGCCACGCTGGCCGAACTGCGCGAACTGCAAGGCAAAGAGCCGCTGCTGCACGTCGAGGTCACGCCCGAGGTCATCGCCCGGGTGGTCAGCGACTGGACGGGCATCCCGCTCGGCAAGATGGTGCGCGACCAGGCCCAGGCGCTGCTCGGGCTCGAGCGCGAGATGGCAAAGCGCAT
>JAGQJJ010000368.1 GCA_020430675.1 Myxococcales bacterium | reverse complement strand
CGAGTCCCCCGGCCGCCGCGCCTGCGGTCTTTCGCCAGCGGGCGCGCCGCCGGGCGCCGTCGCCGACATCGACCGCCTGCCGACCGCGCTGCGCGCAGGCGAGCGCCTCATCGTCACCGTCATCCGTCCGCCCGAGGCGCTGGTGCCGCTGACGGTCGAGTTCGCCGCGCGTGAAGGGGCCGATTGGCGCTTCCTCGGCGCCATCGACTTGCAGCAGGCCGAGGAGACCACCTCATTCGACGCGCCCGGCGACGGCCTCTACGCCGTCGGGGTCATCCGGCCGCTCGACGTGTTGGGCGCTTCGCCCTACGCCCTGCGAATGCGGCGCGAGACGGCGGCCGCGCGCGATCGGGGCTGCGCCGATGCCCGGCCGATCGCGGTTGTTGCCGGCGTGCCCACGGTGCTCGAAGACACCACCGAGGGGCTCGCTTCCAGCCGCTCGGCTGCGCGGGCGGCGACGGCCCGGACAGCGCGTTTGCGGTCACCGTGCCCGCCGCCCCGGGCGTGCTCACCGCGACGGTGCTGTCGCTCGACGCCGACTTCGACCCGGCGGTCTCCATCCGCGACGTCTGCGCGCTGTCCGACACCGAGCGGGCCTGCAACGAAGACGACGCCGAGGCGCCCGAGCCGCGGCGCGCCGCGCGAACATCGGTCTCGCTGGACGGGCGCGCGGCGCAGGTCGTGGTCATCGTCGATGGCCATGATGGCGAAGCGGCTGGGGCGTACCGCCTGACGCTCGAATGGCGGGCGATGTAGTTCAAACCATGAACAAAAGGGCGTCAAAACGTTCATTCCTTGAATAAACATCCATCAAACATTTGACAATCTGTCGACGTGCAGATAGGCTTCTTCTGCGGGTGACGATCACCCCATCGACCGGGATGGCACCATGAAGAAGTCCAACCAGACCCTGAGCCTCGCTGAAGAGCATCGCCTCATCGAAGCGGCCCGCGACGGGGACCAGCAAGCGGTCAATACCCTGATCGAAGCCCATTATCCGGCCATGTATCACCTGGCCCTCAAATACACCCGCGACCCCGAGCGCGCCTTGGACGCCACGCAGGAGAGCTGCTTGCAGGTGCTGCGGCATCTCGGGCAGTTCCGCGCCGAGTCGCGCTTCTCTTCGTGGATGGCCCGCATCGTCATCAACTCGGCCCGCCTGCGCTATCGCGGCGAGCGCCGGCTGGTGCCGATGGCCGAGGTGCAGGTGCCCGATCGGCCCGCGCCCGGGCCCGACTCGGAGCGGCGCGTGGCTGATCGTCAACTTTTGACAATCGTTGATCAATGTCTTCGCGAAGGTCGCGAGGGCGACTACCAGCTCTTCATGCGGCGCTTTGTCGATGGCGAGTCGGTGAGCACCATCAGCGAAGAGCTGGGCATCTCGGTGCCGGCGATCAAGACCCGCGTGCACCGGGCTCGGCAGCGGCTGAAGCTGGAGTCGGACGCGCTGGGCCTGGGCATGGCGCCCGCGCCCGCCTGATGGCGCCGCGCAACAATACGAGCCTGACCTGCGGCGCGGCCGATCATCGATTTCGCGCCAGGCGCCCGCGTCGCCCGAGGTCGTGAACCACCTGCCTGAACTGGATTGGCGATGACCGAAGCGAGTCGCTATCGCATCCAGACGGTGGCCGAGATGACCGGCATCTCGGCGGCGACGCTGCGCCAATGGGAGCGGCGCTACGGCATGCCCGCGCCCGGCCGCTCGGCGTCGGCCTACCGGGTCTACGGGCCGGCGGATATCGACGCCATCCGGCGCGTCAAGTCGCTGTGCGCCGGTGGCATGTCGCCCTCCGACGCTGCGGCGCTGGTGCGGCGCGAGCTGGAAGACGCAGCGCACGCCAGCGAGACCACCGCGCGCCCGCAATCGGTGATGCCCGTCGTCACGCCTCCCGCCGAGTCGGTCGATGCAAACGCCGACCCGTGGCTGCAAGCCCGGCAACGCCTGCTCGACGCGGTCGAACGCTACGACCTGACCGCGCTGACCGAGGCCACCTCGCGCCTGCAATTTCTCGGCGGCGCGGTCGCGGTGCACGACCGGGTCATCGCGCCGGTGATGCGCGAGGTTGGCCAGCGATGGCAGGACGGCACGTTCTCGGTCGCGCAGGAGCATCTGGCATCGGAAGCGCTCACCCGAGCCCTGCAACACCTGACCGCGCTCGTGCAACCCGACGACTCGGCACCGCGGGTGCTGCTCGCCTGCTTCGGCGACGAGCTGCATTCGCTGCCGCTTTATGGCGTGGCCCTGTGCCTCGCGCCCTGGAACCTGCGCGCGGTCGTGCTCGGCGCGCGCACGCCGCCCGCGGCGCTGGCCCATGCCGTCGCGCATCTGCGGCCCAAGGTCATCGGGTTGTCGGTGACCATCTCGCCCGAACCAGAGGCCGCCGAAGCGGTGGTCCAGGCCTACGGGCGGGCCTGCGCCGGGGTGCCGTGGGTGGTCGGTGGGCGTGGGGCGCGATTGCTGGCAGGTCCGATCATCGCCGCCGGGGGCCAGATCGCGCCCCTCGATCCCCGGGGTCTTCAGACGATGATCCACCGGCTCGCCACCGGCGCCGACCGTGAGGACCGAGCCGGCGCCTGAGCCTCAGCTCACTCGGGCGGCGCGGCTGCGCCTTCCACCTCGACCGTGATGGTGGCGCTGAGCGCCGCGCCGTACGAGCGGTGCGCGCCGTCGGCGAGCTGAAGCGTGAGCGTGTGCTTGCCGGCGGGCAGCGTCAATTCGGCCTCGGTCTGGCCCTTGCCGAAGTGGATATGCGTGTCATCGGTGGGCACCACCTGGCCGAGCGGCACCGGCTGGCCGTCGACCACGATGTGGTGGTGACCGCTGGTCTTGTCCTTGGCGTCTTCCATGGCCGGGCGCACGGTCAGGCCCTCCAGGCCGAAGCCCACCTTGAACGGGCTCGTGACCTTGGCGCCGTCGGCCGGCTCGACAAACGAGACCTTGGGCGCGGCGGGCAGCTCGACCACCTCGATGTTGATCGTCTGGCTGAGCGCCGGGCCATAGACGCGGTGTGCCGCGTCGGCGAACTGGAGCGTCAGGGTGTGCTTGCCGGGCTTCAGGGTGAGCTGCGCTTCGGTCTGGCCCTTGCCGTAATGGATGTTCGTCTCGTTGGCCGGCACGACGGTGCCGGTGTCGAGCGCCTTGCCGTCGACGATGACGTGGTGATGGCCCTTGCTGCCATCGCCCATGCCCTGGCCGGCCGGGGTCACGGTCAGCTTGTCGACGCCAAAGGCCATGTCGAAGGTGGTGGGCACCTTCGAGCCCTCATCGGGCCAGGTGAAGAAGACCTTGGCGTCCGCGGGCGGGGTCGGCATGGCGGGCGCTTCGGGCGCCTTGGTCTCGGCCTTCTCGGCCTTGGCCGGCTGGGGGGCCTTGTCGCCGCCGGCCGGCGCATTGCAGGCCAGCGCGGCGAGCGCGGTGAGGAGGAAAAAAGCGTTCTTCATCGGAGTGCTCCGGGCTCGGATTCCGGTCACGGGGGACGTCCCCGGGCGTCACTTTGCGCCAAGCCCGGCCCGGGTGCAACGGGCAGTCCGGATCACACCAGCGTCAGCAGGGTGATCTCGGCGGGCACGCGCACCCGCATCGGCGGGCCCCAATAACCCGTGCCCGGGCTGACGTAGACGAAGGTGCGCTCGGTGTGCTGGTGCAGCCCGAGCACGTAAGGCTCGACGAAGCGCACGAACCAGCCGAAGGGCCAGATCTGTCCGCCATGGGTATGGCCTGAGAGCATCAGATCGACCTTCAGGCGGGCGGCATCGTCAACCGCGCGGGGGCGGTGGGCCAGCATGAGCGCGGCGCGGCGCGGGTCGCGATCGGCCGCCGCCTTGTCGGGCGCGTAGCCGTGATCGCCGCCGTACGCCTGCCAATCGTCGACGCCGATGACCTCCAGTGGCGTGCCGCCGTGATCGAGCAGCTCGGTCTCGTTGCGCAGCACGCGCACGCCCAGGCGGCGCAGCTCGGCCATCCACGGCTCGGCGCCCGAGTAGTACTCGTGGTTGCCGGTGACAAAAAACGTGCCATGGCGGCTCTTGAGGTTGGCCAGCGGCGCGACGTGCTCGCCGAGGCGGCCCACGGTGCCGTCCACCAGATCGCCGGTGATCGCCACCAGATCGACATTCATCGCGTTGACGCGGCGCACCACGTCTTCGATGAACGCCTTGCCGATGGTCGGCCCGACGTGCACGTCCGAGAGCTGGGCGATGCGCAGGCCGCGCAGCCCGGGGGGCAGGTGGGTCAACGGCACGTCGATCTCGACCACCCGCGGCGCCGAGAGCGCCGAGCGCACGCCGGCGGTCGCGGTCGCGGTGGCGCCCAGCGTCGCGAGGGTCGCCACGCCGCGCGAGATCGCCAGCCGCCGCGTCGGGTCGAGCGGCTCTTGGCGGCGGCGGCGGCGAATCGCCAGCGGCAGGCGCAGCACGTCGAGCACGCCGATCACACCGACCGTGATGGCCAGCACGCCCATCCAGCCGAAGGCGGCGAAGCCCACCCACTCGCCGATTTCGCGCGGCAGCACGCGGTTGAGCGGCAGGGCGGCGACCATCAGCACCGCCAGCGCCGCCAGCACCGCCCCGCCGATCTGGCGCGTGCGCCGCTCGGTGCTCACATCGCGCACCAGGCGCCGATAGAGATAAACGTGGAAGCTGATGATCAGGCCGATCCCGACCACGGCGATGAGCGCAAAACGAAGCCAGGGCACCGGCATCCTCCCCGAACCCGAAATGGCGTGCGCCTGACAGCCGGGCGCCGCTCGCGGGCGCACCTTGCGGGCAAAGCGCTCGTGGGATTCCCCATGCGCGGCCCAGGTTTCGGTTTACGGCCGACCGGCGATGCGCCACGATCCGCGCCAAACTTGTGGAGGCACCCATGCCCGCGCGCATCGACTTCTTCTACGACGTCGCCAGCCCGTTCACCTACCTGACCTCGACGCGCATCGACCGCGAGGCGCAGGCGGTGGGGGTCGAGGTCCGTTGGCGGCCGTTTCTGCTCGGCGGCGTCTTCAAGGCCACCCAAGGCTTCTTCGCCGAGTTCGGCCCCGA
>JAGQJJ010000036.1 GCA_020430675.1 Myxococcales bacterium | reverse complement strand
TGACCGCCGCGCTCGACGAACGCCAACGCCGCCGCCTCGGCGCCCGCGGCATCAAGGCGCTGCCCGCCGCCCGCGCCGTCGCCGCCTTCGCCCGCGCCCTCACCAGCGACGCCGCCCAGCTCACGGTGCTCGCCCACGACGGCGACCCGCCGGCCGACGCCGTGCCGCCGCTGCTCTCGGCGCTCTTCACCCCCGCCGCCGCCGAGGCCGTGCCCGAAGCGCCCGCCCGCCACCGTCTCGCCGATCGGCTGCCCGAGCTGACCCCCGCCGAGCGCCAGGCCGAGACGCTGGACTTCTTGCGTGGCGCCATCGCCGCCGTGCTCGACCTGGCCGCCGACGAGATCGACCCTCGCCAAAGCGTGGTCGAGCTGGGCATGGATTCGCTGCTGGTGATGGAGGTGCTCGACCGCATCCGCGACGCGCTGGGGCTGACCCTGTACCCGCGCGAGTTCTACCAACTGCCCAGCATCACCGCGATGGCCGACTACGTGCTCGTCGCGGCGCAGCGCACGCCCGCGCCGGCCGTCGAGCACGCGCAGATCGAAGACGCCGAGCGCCCGCACCAGGACAACCCTGTCGACCGACTCACGATGGCGCTCGACGCGACGCTGGCCCCGCCCGCGCCCCTGCCGCATCTGGCCTTCATCCAATCCGCCCCCCGCGAGGGCTCGACCCTGCTGCGCGTCATGTTCGCTGGCCACCCGCAGGCCTTCTCACCCCCGGAACTCTGGCTCGCGCTGGCCAACTCGATGGCCCAGCGACGCGACCTCCTCGGTCCGACCGGCCTGACCGAAGGCCTCCCCATCGCCGTGCGCGCCCTGCTCGGCTGCACGACCGAAGAGGCGGTCGCGCAGGTCGCGGCGATGGAGGCCGAAGACCTGCCGGTGCCCACCGCCTACGCCCGCCTCGTCGACTGGGCGGGCGGCCGCCTCGTGCTCGACAAGACGCCGGTCTACTCGCTGCGCCCCCAGGTGCTCGAACGCCTGCATGGCTGGATGGCCCGTCCGCGCCACATCCACCTCGTACGGCACCCGTGGGCGATGCTCAAATCGTTCGACCGCGCGCGCCTCGATCGGCTGATGCTCGACAGCCGCTACTCCGCCACCACCATCGCCGAGGGCACCTGGCACCTGAGCCACCGCAATCTGCTCGACCTCGCCGAGCGCAGTCCCGGCACGGTCGCCGTGGTGCGCTTTGAAGACCTGGTCACTCAACCGCGCGCCGAGATGGAGCGCCTTTGCGACTTCCTCGGCCTGCCCTTCGACGAAGCCGCCCTGCACCCATATTCCGGCGATCGCATGACCGGCGGCCTGCACCAGACCTCGGCCTCCATCGGCGACATCAACTTCGCCAACCATCAGGCCATCGACCCGGCGCTGGCCGACGCCTGGCGCGGCGCCGCGCCCGAGCGGCCCATGCTGCCCGAGACGCGCGCCCTGGCCGCGCACTTCGGCTACGAGTTGCCTGGCTCGACCCTGATCAGCGTGCCCACCGGCGCCCCGGCGCGCACGGGCAGCGCCCGCCTCGGTCAACTCACGCTGCCCGTCCTCGAATGGGGCCCCACCAACGCTCCGGCGGTGCTCGCGGTGCACGGCCTGCTCGACCACGCCGGCTATTTCGCCCCGCTGGCCGAAGCCCTCGCCGCCCACGGTCTGCGCACGATCGCCTTCGACCTTCGCGGCCACGGCGCCGCCGACCATCTGGGCCCCGAAGCGACCTATCGCCTCGCCGACTACGTGCGCGACCTGGACGCGGTGCTGGCCACGGTCAGGGGCCCCATCGCCGCGCTGGTCGGCCATAGCATGGGCGCCGCGATCGTCGGCCTGCATTCTGCGGCGCGGCCCGGGGCGGCCGAGGCCCGCGTGCTTGTCGAGCCGCCCTGGCCCCGCGCCGCCGACCTCGCCGAGTGGCCCGAACGCCTCGGCGCCTGGCTCGACGCGCGCCGCGAAGCGCCCACGCACCCGCCGCTGGCCGACCTCGACGCCGCCATCATCCGCCTGCGCACCACGCTGGGCGCCGCCCCCGACCACGTGCTCGCCGCGCTCGCCCGGCGCGTCACCCGACCCGAGGGCGACCACCTCGTCTGGCGCTGGGATGCCCGCCTGCGCGACCGCGCCGAGCAGGCCCTCGACGGCGTCGATCCGGCCCATTGGCGCACGGTGCTCGCTGGCCTGCCCGCGCCCACCCGTCTGGTTTTTGCGGAAGAGAGCCGCTTCGTGCGGCCCGACGACCGCGCCGCTCAGGCGGCGGCGCGCCCCGAGGAGACCGTGGTCCTGCCCGGCGGCCACGCGCTGCCTGTCGAGCAGCCCGCGGCGCTCGCCGAGGTCATTCGCGCAGCCATCCGTCCGGCTTCTCGATGAGCGTATCGCCGAGCACCAGCGCGTCGAGGCCGCTGGTGCAGAACACCGCGATCGCGTCTTCCACGCCGTGCATGATCGGCTTTCCCATCACGTTGAAGCTGGTATTGAGCAGCACCGGCACCCCGGTACGCCCGTGGAAGGCCGAGAGCAGCGCGTGATAGCGCGGGTTGGCGTCAGCGGTCACCGTCTGCAGGCGCCCGGTGCCATCCACATGCACCACCGCCGGCACCTTGTCGCGCATCTCGGCCCGCCAACGCAGGGTGCGCTCCATATAGGGCGACGGCTGAAAATCCTCGAACCAATCCGGCCCGTGCTCCAGCAGGATCGACGGCGCAAAGGGTCGGAATGACTCGCGAAACTTCACCCGGGCGTTGATGATCTCCTGCATGTCGGCCGAGCGCGGATCGGCCAGGATCGAGCGATTGCCCAGCGCGCGCGGCCCGAACTCGGCCCGCCCCTGCGCCCAACCGAGCAGCTTGCCTTCGCAAAGCAACCGCGCCGCCTCTTCGTGCACCGTGCCCGGCAGATGCCGCACCGCCAGCCCCGAGAAGCGCACCATCTGCGCGATGGCCGCGTCGCTGATCGTCGAGCCCAGATACGGCGAGAACTGGCCACCCGGCGGCTTCGCCTCGGGGTGATCCTGCCGCCACGCATACAGCGCCGCGCCCACCGCGTTGCCATCATCGCCCGGCGCGCTCGGCACGTAGAGCCGCTCGAACGGCGTCTGACCGATGATCTTGCCGTTATAGGCCGAGTTGAGCGCGCAGCCGCCGCTGACGATGAGGTTCGCCGACGGCACCCGTCGATGCAGGTCGACCAGCAGCTCGGTCATGACCTCTTCGAACACCTGCTGCCCGGTCCGGGCCAGCGTCGCGACGGTGATCGGCGAGGTGTCCGGCTTGCGCGCGTAGGGCCGCAGCGCCTGATCCACCCGTGCCAGCTTCTTGGCCGAGGCGAACTTCACCCGCCCGCCGTCGACGATCAGCGTCGAGCGCAGCAGGGCGTGCAGCTCCGGATCGACCTCGCCATAAGGCGCGAGGCCCATCACCTTCCACTCTTCGCCCTTATGCGGGTCGAAGCCGCAAAGCTCGGTGAGGCGGACGTAGAAATACCCCAGGCTGCCCGGCCCCATGCCGCGCACCACCGGCTTGAGCTGGCCGTCGCGCCAATGAAAGCTGCTGAAGGCGCCGAACTCGCCGAAGCCGTCGACGATGAAGACCGCGGCCTCATCGAACGGGCTCGTCCACGCGGCATAGGTCGCGTGCACCAGATGATGCGGGCAGCGGCGCAGATCGACGCGCGTGTCGTTGAAGCGCTCGCGCAGCCGCATGACCAGGTTCGAGCCGGTGCGACCGATGCTGGCGAACTGCTCGCCGAGCATCCAATGCAGCTTGTATTGCTCGGTGAAAAACGGCGCCATGCGCCCGGCGGCGGGACGCCGATAGGCCGCGGCGCGCAGCTTGCCGGCCAGCGCATACAGCCAGGTCAGGCCCAGCACCTGCCGGCTCCAGCTCGACGCGACGACCAGCTCATCGCGCGGCCGACAGGAGCGCTCGACCAGCGCGGGCACAAAATGCAGATCATCGGGGGCAAGGCCCCAGGCGCGTTTGACCTGGAGAGGGCGCTCCAGCCCTTCGGCGTGCAGCACCTCGCCGTCGGGCGAAACGATCGCAACCGCCGGATCATGACAGGTGTTGCCCAACCCGACGTAGTATCGCTTCATCGCAGGATCGGAGTGGCTGGCGGGGCTGGTGGGGCTGGCGGGGCTGGCGGGGTCGGCGAGGCCGACCTCAAAAACCGCCTCACATCACGCGCAGCTTGAGCTTCTTGACGCCCTTGCGCCACGAGCGGCGCTGGTTCTTGGCGAGATCGCGAATCCAGCCGTTGCGCTTCTTGCGGTTCGAACGCTTGTGGCGGTCGAGGTAGCTCTCCGACGCGGTGCTGTAGGCGGTCGCCAGGCGGCGCTGCCCGCGCTCGAAGGGACGAAGCAGCCGCGACTGCTTCTTCTTGCTCTTGTCCTTGCGCTTGTGGAGCGTGGTCACGCTGCCGTGCTCGGCGTCGAGGATGAGGATCCGACGGATCGACTTGGGGCTCACGAGCTTCTGCGACATTGAGTGGTCTCCGGGCGGAGGGTTTGACGAGCGACGAAAGTGTAGCATGGGCGCCTGAACCGAGCAGCGTTTCGATCATGAAACGTCGCGTTTTTTCCGCTTGCACCGCGGCCCGGGCCTGCTAGGGTGTCCGTGGACGCCAGCCCATGGAGGAAACATGGCCGAAGCTGCAGCCGCGAAGAAGACCGCCGCGAATCCGATCGTGATCGACCTTGGCAAGCAGAAGAAGAACCGGGTCAGCAAGCTGAGCAAGGGCAAGGGCCCCCTGATGGATGACGTGGGTCAGGCCATCGAAGAGCTCCGCCAGCAGGGCGTGCTCGGCGCCTCGGCCCAGCCGGTGATCGTCGTCGTGCGCCAGAAGCGCAAGAAGAACCGCCGCTTCTTCTGATCCTGCCACGCGCCGTGCAGATGCTCGGCGAAAACCCCTCCCCGTTCCGCAGAGCGCGCCCAGCGGGGTTCAGCGCATGATGAAAAAGCGCTGGATCCCCAGCCGCCTTGTGGTCGCGCGTACTCGTCCGGTCGTCCGGCCGGTCGTGCGCCCCTCTCGTTTCCGCCCCCTTGCCATCTTCTCCCTGCTCATCGTCACGCTCGTCCGGGTGTGGTTGCTGCGCGTGCGTCGCCGCAATTCCCCCATCGAAGTGGCTCGCCTCGTACGCGCCATGCTCGAAGATCTGGGTGGCATCTGGGTCAAGGTCGGCCAGCTTCTCGGCATGCGCCGCGACCTGTTCTCGGCCGAGTTCTGCGACCACCTCGCGGTGCTTCAAGACCACGCCACGGGGTTCGACTTCGAGTACGTGCGCAGCACGATCGAGCGGGATCTCGGCTGCGAGATTCCGGCGGTCTTCAGCGAGTTCGACGAGCGACCCTTTGCGGCGGCGTCGATCGGGCAGATCCACCGCGCGGTGCTGCGCAAGAACAGGTGCGCGGTCGCGGTCAAGATCCGGCGGCCGAACATCGACCGCGTGATGCGCGGCGACATCGCCTTCGTGCGCATGATCGCGAACTTCTGCCGGCGCATGCACATCATGTCCACCTTCCGGTGGGATGACTTCTACTACGAGGTCGAAAAGACGCTCGTCGAAGAGCTGGATTATCGCTTCGAGGCCACCTACATCCGCCAGATGCGGCGCAACCTGAAGGCCCATGGCATCTATGTGCCGCGGGTCTTCCGCCGGGCTTCAAGCGAGCGGGTGCTGGTGATGGAGTTTGTCACCGGCGCGCTGATGTCAGACGTGCTGCGCCTGCGCGGCCAGGAGCCGGCGCATCTGCAGCAATGGCTGGCCCAAAATGACATCGACGAGGTGAAGGTCGGGCGCCGCCTCTTCCTCTCGCTGAGCCGGCAGATCTTCGAAGACAACCTGTTCCATGGCGATCTGCACCCCGGCAACATCGTCTTGCTGCGCGGCAGCCGCATCGCCCTGATCGACTTCGGCTCGGTCGGGTATCTGGAACGCGATTTCCACACCAAATACAACCAGTTGCAGCATGCGATGGCCATGGGTCAGTTCGCCAAGGCCGCCGATATCCTGCTGCTGCTGGCGCCCGAACTGCCGCCGATCGATCTCGAGCCGTGCAAGCGCGATCTGGTGCGATTCATGCGCACCTGGTCGCTGTCGGCCCAGACCAAAGGCATGGACTTCTCGCAGAAGTCGGTCGGCTACTCCTATGCCGAGATGGGCAAGATCTTCGTCCGCTATCGCATCCCGGCGACGTGGACGTTCATGCGCATCAACCGCGCGCAGTTCACCCTCGATACCTCGCTGCGCGAGCTGTATCCCGAGATGGACTACTTCCGCATGCTCAGCGTGTACAACCGCCAGGCGCAGCGGCGGCGCATCCGGCAGACCCTGCGCATTCACGAAGCGGCCGGCGAGATGATCGACGCCATGGGCCGGGGCGCATCGCTGCTCAACGATGCGGCCGAGCAGAGCATCTTCGAGCTGGAGTGGATGCGAAAACGGGCGCGCAACATCCAGACGGGGCATTCCAAGGCGGCGCATCTGGGCATCGCCCTGGCCAACGCCGCGCTCTTCCTGGTGCTCATCGCCATCGGCTTCTTTACCTGCCTGTATGCCTACCAGACGGCCGGCGACGAGCTGACGCTCTTCTCGCCCGAGCTGCGCCGCTACCTGGGCCTCGTGCCGACCGTGCCGCGCGAGGCCTGGTACCTGCTCGGCATGATCGGCGTGTTCGGCATCCTTCAGTACCTGCGCATCTCGCGGCGCTTTCGCCAGCCCGATATCGACACCCCATCTTCAATGCGCCGTTAGCCGTCAGTCCCGCCGCCAGGCGATGGCTTCGCAGCGGGTGCGCGCAAAAAAGGCGTCGGGGTGCGCGCCCCAGGCCCGCCAGGCCTGGGTGACCATGTTGACCAGGAAGGGCTCGGGCGGCGCTTTCATGCGCTTCGCCTCGGTGGTGATCATCTTCGCGACGAGGTCGCCCATGCCGCGGGTCTCTTCAGGCGTGGACCAGATCTCGGCGCCGAGGCTGACCTGGGGGTCGACAAAGCCCGCCCGGCGCAGCACCGCTTTGTGCTTGCGGCCGAAGTAGATGTCCATGCCTTGGGCGCGGGCGCCACGGATCGAGACCTGGTCGCCTTGATCGAGCATGGGCAGCGTCGGCGCGCGCAGGTCGGCGCCCCAGTCGCCGTCGCAGACCGCGACAAGGCCGCCAGGCCGCAGCACGCGGCGCACTTCGCGCAGCGCGTCGACGGGGCGTTCAAGGTGCATCAGCACGGTGTGCAGCAGCGCGGCGTCGAAGCGGGCGTCGGCGAAGGGCAAGGCGTAGGCGCTCGCTTGAAGGTAGTGCAGGCGGGGCCGCTCACCCCGGCCGAGCAGGGCGCGGCGCAGCAGCCCGTCAACCGGATCGACGCCGACCACCTCGCCCGGCGCGACGGCGTCGGCGATGCCGCGGGTGATGCCGCCGGGGCCGCAGCCGAGGTCGAGCACGCGCATTCCGGGCTTGAGCACGTCGGCAAAAAATCCGGCGTGCTTTTGCAGCGTGCGGCTCTCGAGCAGCGAGATGAACTCGTCGCCGCCCATCAGGCCCCGGCGCACCGCGCTGGGCGGCGGCGGGTCCGGCGGCGGCGCGGTCAGCCCTTCGAGCACCGCGGCGACAACCTCGGGCGTGCGCTCGGTGATCAGCTCGTGGCCCGCGCCTTCGATGGTCACCACCCGCGTCCGGTCGGCGGCATCGCGGGCGAGGGCCTGCGCGTTTGCCGGCGGCGCCATGCGGTCAAGCGCGCCTTGCACCACAAAGAGCTGCGCTTCTCCGCCGAGCCACCAGTCCTCTTCAGCGGTCGCGGCGCTGGCGGTCATCTGCATCATCGCTGCCTGGGGCCACCAATCGAGCCAGACCGTGGGGTCGTTGCCGGGGGCGAAGAACCCTTCGGCGATGGCGGCGACGCGCTTGGGATCGTCGCGGGGCAGAAAAAAGACCGCGCGCCAGACCTCGGGGGCATTGACCTCGGGTTCGGCCTGACCGCCGGCGGCCAGCAGCACCACCTTGCCCACGCGCTCGCCGTGCGCGGTGGCGATGGCGCGCGCGACGCGGTTGCCGAGCGCGTGGCCGACCAGATCGGCCCGGTCGATGCCCAGCGCGTCGAGCACCGCGATGACATCGTCTGCCATGGCGCCGAGCGTGGGGTGGGGGTAGAAGCCCTGGCTCTGGCCAACGCCGCGGTGGTCGATCGAGAGCGCGCGGTAGCCCGCGTCGGCGAGGGCTTCGGCGACGCGATCGAGGTCGGTGGCCGGGCGTCCGCAGCCCGGCAGCAGCGCGACGGGCGCGCCGGCGCCACGCTCGGCGACGGCGATGCGACCGCCGGGGACTTCGATCAGGTGCACGACGGGTTCGGGGGTCATGAAGGCTCCAGCGCAACGTCGCTCGGTTCTATCAAATGCGGCCGCGATTGGCGCGCATCTGCTACCATGCGCCGCCGCGCACGCCAGAGAGGCCCCGGGAGAGGACGCGCATGCTGAGGGATGAGAACCTGCGCCGCCTGCGCGAAGAGGCGTTCGATGTCTTGATCGTCGGCGGCGGCATCAACGGCGCGGTCTCTGCGGCCGCGCTCGCCAGACGCGGCGTGCGCGTGGGCCTCGTCGAGCGCGGCGACTTTGCAAGCTGCACCAGCCAGGCTTCGTCGAACCTGGCCTGGGGCGGCTTCAAGTACATGCAATCGGGTGAGATCGGGCTGGTCTTGAGCCTTTGCCGTTCGCGCAATCAGCTCATGCGGGCCTTCCCATCGAGCGTGCGAGAGATCCGGTTCCTGACCCTGTTGGAGCGCGGCTTTCCCATGCCGCCATGGCTCTTGTACATCGGCGCCTGGATCTACTGGTTCCTGGGCGCCTGCTTCACCGAGCGACCGCGCAGCCTGTCGCTGGCCGAGCTGTCCGAGATCGAGCCGCTGATCAACACCGCCCGTGGGCTGCGAGGCATGGAGCATTCGGAGTCGGTGCTGGTCGACAACGACGCGCGCTTTGTCTTCGGCTTCGTGCGCAGCGCGCTCGACGCGGGCGCGGCGGCGGTCAATTACATCGAAGCCGTCGACGCGCGGCGCGAGGGCGGCGAGTGGCGGGTCGACCTGCGCGATGGGCCTTCGGGCGCCACGTTCGTCGCGCAGGCCCGGGTGCTGATCAACGCCGCCGGGCCCTTTGCCGATGACTTCAACCACGAGTCCCATCAAGAGACCCAGCACCGGCATGTGCTCTCGAAGGGCGTGCATATCGTCATGCCGCAGTTGAGCCATGGCGAGCGGGTGCTGGCGTTTTTCACCGATGACCGGCGGCCGTTTTTTGCCATTCCCATGGGCGATCGCACCGCGGTGGGCACCACCGATACGGTGACGCAGGATCCACACGAGGGCGTGCTGGAGGCCGATCGCGAGTATCTGCTCGACAACCTGGGCAAGCGCATCCGCCCGCACGCGCCGCTGACCGATGATGACATCATCGCCGAGCGCGTGGGCGTGCGGCCGCTGGTGGTGCGCGCCGGGCGAAAGGTCAAGAACGTCGACTGGCTGAAGCTGTCGCGCAAGCACGCCATCGAGGTCGACGCGGCGCAGGGGCATCTGACCATCTTCGGCGGCAAGCTGACCGACTGCATCAATGTGGGGCACGAGGTCATCGACGCGGTGCGCAAGGCCGGCGTCGACGTGCGCCATGACGCGCAGCCCTGGTTTGGCGAGCCGCCGGCGGCCGAGCGCGACGCGATGCTGGCGCGGGCGGCGAAGCTGGGCGTCGACTCGGCGATCGCCGCGCATCTGTGGCGGCGATATGGGCGGCATGCGGAGAAGCTGCTCGATCGCATCGAGGCCGATGCGTCGATGGGCCAGCGCGTCATCGAAGCGCCGCCTTATCTGCGCGCCGAGCTGGCTGACCTGGCCGATCGTGAGCTGATCGTGCACTTCGAGGACTTCTTGCGCCGCCGCACGATGCTGTCGCTGATTCGCCGCCGGGATGAACTGGCCGAGAGCGCGGGGCTGCGCGCGGCCTGCGATCTGCTGTTCGGCGAGGCGGCCGAGTCGCGCTGGGCCGAGTATTTCGATCAGTATCGAAATGGCCAGGCGGCGAAGTAGCGCTTGAGCTTGAGCCAGATGCCAAGCAGGCCGAGCGGCTCGAAGACCAGAAACAGGCAGAGCGCAGGGAAGAGCAGCACGATGGCTTGATGCTCGCTGCTGAAGCCTTCCGGGAACGGCAGATGCTCGCCGAGCGTCTCGGCGACGGGCAGCAGGATGGTATAGGCCAACGCGCCCCAGGCCGCGCCGAACGTGGTGCCGACGCCGCCAAGCACGACCATCGCGATGTACTCAACGCTCATCTTCAGGTTGAAGGGTTCGAGCGTGACCACCGGGTGGGCGAAGGCGTACATGCCACCGGCGATGCCGGCCAGAAACGAAGAGAGCCCAAAAGCGAGGAACTTGGTGCGCGCCGGGTCGACGCCGAGCACCGCGGCCGCCAGATCGCGGTCGCGCACGGCCATCATCGCCCGGCCGGTGCGGCTGCGCTGCAGGTTCTTGCTGATCCAGAGGGTGCCGCCAGCGAGGGCGACAAAGAGAAAGTAGAGCTTCTGCCCGGCGTCGAGCAGGCCGTCGGCGCGGAAGCTGCCCAGCGGGTCGTCGGCGTCACCGAGCAGCGTGTGCATCGGCACCGTGAGGTACTCCTTGCCAAACGCGATCTCGAGGCCGTTGCGCAGCAGGTGCTCAACCAAGAACAGCAGGCCGACGGTGACGATGGCGAGGTAGAGCCCTTCGAGGCGCAAGGCAAACGGCCCGACGGCGAGGCCGACCGCGGCGGCGACGAGGCCGGCGACGGGCAGGGCCAGCCAGAAGGGCCAGCCGAAGACGCCGCCCAGAATGGCGACGGTATAGGCGCCCAGCGCCAGGAAGGCCGCATGGCCCAGGCTGACCTGGCCGCAGAAGCCGGTCAGGATCATCATCGACGTCGCGCCGACCACCGCGATCAGGCCGGTGTGCGCCACGCTCATCCAATAGGCGTCGCTGATGAACGGGAAGACCACGGCGAGGCCCAGCGCCACCGCGAGCCCGAGCTTGTGGTAGCGGTCGGGGAAGAGCGCCAGGTCATCGGCGTAGCGGGTGACGAGCTTGCGGGTCGGCATCAGAGGCGCTCCACCCGCCGGCGGCCGAACAGGCCGTAGGGCCGCACGACCAGCACGCCGATCATGACCAGATAGGGCAGCACGGCGTGGAAGTTCTTGCTCATCTCGCCGAACGAGTCGTTGACGTAGCCGGCGGTGAGCACCTCAAGCACGCCGAGCAGCAGGCCGGCGATGACCGCGCCGGTGGGCGACTCGAGGCCGCCGACGATGACCGCCGGGAAGGCGCGCAGGGCGACGAAGCCCAGGTTCGCGTCGACGTTGCGCGGGAACATGCCCAGGAAGATGCCCGCCAGGGCGGCGAAGGCCCCGGCGATGAACCAGCTCGCGCCGAAGATGCGGCCGACGGGGATGCCGACCCCCAGGCTGGCCTCCTGATCGCCGGCGGTGGCCCGCATGGCGATGCCGAGGCGCGAGAAGCGCAGCAGGGCAAAGAAGGCGATCAGGGCGACGGCGGTGGCGCCGATGACCGAGGCGGCGCTGTAGTCGATGGCGGCGCCGCCGACATCGAAGCGGGCCATCGGATCCCACGGCGTGCGCAGGGGCATTGGGCCGGCGCCGAAGGCCAGGATGAGGCCGGTGCGCAGCAGAAAGCCGATGAACAGCGTGATGATGATGGGCACAAAGACCGGCCGGCCGACCAGCGGACGCAGGGCGATGCGTTCGATGAGCGCGGCGAGCACGCCGGTCGCGCCGATGGCCAGCACCAACGCGAGGCCCCAAGGCAGGCCCAGGCCGCTGACCTCGGGCGCGCCCAGGCCCAGGGCGGCGTCGGGATCGGCCGGCGGCGCGCTCATCCAGACCATCAGCAGCGCGCCAAAGCTGAGCAGCTCGCCGTGGGCGAAGTTGAAGACCTGGCTGGCGCGGTAGATGACCACAAAGCCGAGCGCGACCAGGGCGTAGACGCTGCCGAGGCCGATGCCGGCGACCAGGTATTGCAGCAGCTCGCTCATGCGGCCTTGCCTCGGTACAGGTCTTCGATCAGGTCGGCGTAGAGCTCGGTGATGGCGCGCCGGCGCACCTTCTGGGTGGCGGTCAGCTCGCCGTCATCCTGGTGCAGCTCTTTTTCGAAGAGGCGGAAGGTGCGCACGGTCTCGACGCGGGCGAGGCGGTCGTTGATCGCGTCGACCTCGGCGCGGATGAGCGCGATGACCTCTTCGCGGCGGGTCAGATCGGCAAACGAGGTATAGGGCAGGCCGCGGCGCGTGGCCCAGTCGCCGACCGCGTCGGCGTCGATCTGGATGAGCGCGGCGACGTATTTGCGGCGGTCGCCGATCGCGACGGCCTCCTTGATGTAAGGACTGGTTTTCAGGGCGTTTTCGATGCGCTCGGGCGAGAGGTTCTTGCCGCCGGCGGTGATGATGATCTCTTTCTTGCGCCCGGTGATGCGCAGGTAGCCGTCGGCGTCGAAGTCGCCGATGTCGCCGGTGTGCAGCCAGCCGTCGACCACGGTGCTGGCGGTGGCCTCGGGGTTGTGCAGGTAGCCGAGGAAGACATGCGGGCCGCGCATCAGGATCTCGCCGTCTTCAGCGATGCGCTGCTCGACGCCGGGCAGCGGCTGGCCGACGGTGCCGATGCGCTCGCGGCCGGGCGGGTTGAGGTGGCTGGCGCCAGCGCATTCGGTCTGGCCGTAGGCTTCGAGCACCGGCACGCCGACGCCGTGAAACCAGCTGATCAGCTCTGCCGAGAGCGGGGCGGCGCCGGTGACCGGGATGCGGCAGCGGCGCAGGCCCAGGCGCTCTTGCAGCGGGCGGAAGACGAGGAAGTCGGCCAGCGCCCAGGCGATCGCGTCAAGCGCGCGTTTGTCGCCGGCGCGGCGGCGATCGGCGATGGCCCGGCCGACGCGCGCGGCCCAGCCGAAGAGACGGCGCTTGAGCCACGAGCTGTCGCGCATGCGCAGCACGACGCCCGCGTTCATCTTCTCCCAGATGCGGGGCACGCCGAGAAAGATGGTGGGCGAGATCTCGCGCAGGTCGGCGCGCACGGTGTCGATCGACTCGCCGAAGTTGACCACGCAGCCGGCGGTGAGCGGCACGAAGAGGGTGAAGATCTTCTCGGCGACGTGGCAGAGCGGCAGGTAGCTGAGCAGCTCGTCGGTGGGCGAAGCGCCGAGCAGGGGCGCGACGCCAGCGGCGATCTCAAGCGTGTTGCGGCCCGAGAGCAGCGCGCCTTTGGGCTGGCCGGTGGTGCCCGAGGTGTAGACCACCATCGCCGCCGCGTCGGGGTCGAGCGCCTGCACCCGGCGGGTGAAGGCGGCCGGGTCGGCGTCGTGCAGGGCCAGGCCGCGGACGCGGAAGTCGTCCCACGTCATCAGCCGCGGGTCGGCGTAGTGCTTCGTGCCACGCGGTTCAAAGACGATGATCCGGGTCACCGAGGGCGTCTCATCGGCGACTTCGATGGCCTTGTCGACCTGCTCCTGGTCCTCGCAGAACAGGATCTTGGTGCCGCTGTGGTGCAGCACGTAGGCCACGTCTTCGGCGGGGTTGGTCTGGTAGATGCCGACGCCGCGGGCGCCAAGCGCTTGGGCGCCCAGGTCGGCAAAGAGCCACTCGGGGCGGTTGTCGCTGAGGATGGCGACGTGGTCGCCCGCGGTGATGCCCTGCTCGGCGAGCGCGGCAGCGCAAGCGGCGACTTCGCGGCGGTAATCGGCCCAGGTGAAGGGCTGCCAGACGCCCAGCCGCTTGACGCGCAGCGCGGTGCGCGTGGGGTGGGCGTCGGCCAGCGTGTTCAGGCGGCCGGGCAGCGTGAGGTCGATGGCCTTCACAGCGCGCCCCCGAGGTAGGCTTCGGTCACCGCCGGATCGGCGCGCACCTCGGCGGGTGGGCCGTCGGCGATCTTCTGGCCAAAGTCGAGGACCGCCACGCGGTCGGCCAGCTCGAGCACAAAGCGCAGCTCGTGTTCGATGAGGATCTGGGTGATGCCCATTTCTTCTTTGATGTCGAGCAGATAGCGAGCAAGCGCCTCGGTCTCCTCCTGGTTGAGCCCGGCGGCCGGTTCGTCGAGCAGCAACAACGACGGCTGCATCGCCAACGCCCGGCCCAACTCCACTCGCTTCTTGATGCCGTACGGCAGCATGCCCACCG
>JAGQJJ010000367.1 GCA_020430675.1 Myxococcales bacterium | reverse complement strand
TGCGCAGCGAGGTCATCGCCGTCGGCCTCGCCTACCGCCTGCGCCCCTGGATCTCGATGGGCATCGGCATGTTGGTGCTGCCGCAGGTGCACACCGTCAACACGGTGCTCACGCCCAACGCCGCCGAGCCCGCCGACTCGGTGCTCAACTACAACATCGAGAACGAATTTGATCAGGCCATCACCGCCGGCGTCCTGGTGCGCCCGCTGGACTGGCTGCGCATCGGCGTGACGTTTCAAGACGAGCTCTACCTCGACCTCAACGGTCACAACGAGGTGCAGCTCGGTGGCACCGACACCGAAGAGCCGGTCGAGCAGATCATCGACGCCGTGCAGCATTACACCCCGCCCCGGCTCTCGGGCGCGATCGCGCTCGAAGGCGCCGACGGCTGGCTCATCACCGCCGAGGGCACCTGGCTCGGCTGGAGCCGCTACCTCGACCACCACGGTCAGCAGCACAGCGAGCTCGAAGACGTCATCAACTGGCGCCTGGGCTTCGAAGCGCCCCTGCTCGACGACTCGTTCGTGCGCGCCGGGCTCGGCTGGTCACCAAGCCCGGTGCCCGACCAGACCGGCCGCAGCAACTTCGTCGACAACGACCGCGTGACCTTTGCGATCGGCGCCGGGCGCGACCTGACGCTCTGGGACCAGGACTTCACCGTCGACCTCTCGGTGCAATTGCAGACGCTTCTCGCCCGCGAGACCACCAAGCGCGTCGCGCCAGACGGCCGCTACCCGGTCTGCGGCGAGGGCGTCACCGCGCTGTGCGATGAGGTCGCCGATCGCGAGGTCGACACGCCCGTGCTCGCCGCCCGCGACACCCGCGGCCTGCAGACCGGCAATCCCGGCTTCCCCGGCTTCTCGTCGGGCGGTTACCTCATCAGCGCGGGGGTCGACATCAAGTGGCGATTCTGATGCAACGCGGCGCCCCGCTCCTGGCGACCCTGCTGCTCGCCGCCTGTTCGGTCGAGCGCGGCGCCGGCCCGTTCCCCGATCGCGACGGCTGGCCGAGCGACGCCGTGGCCACCAGCGACGCCGGCCTGATCGACGGCGGCGTCGCCCCGCTCACCCGCCCCGAAGGCACCTGGATGCTCTTCACCGAAGACCGCAAATGCCTCTACGCCGCGGGCGATCCGGTCGAGAACCTCATCTGGAGCTGGTACGTCGTCGACGTCGTGCGCCCCGACGCGGGCAGCGCGCTGCTGCGCCAATCGGTGCGGCTCTGCCACCAGGAGCTGAGCCCGCTCAGCTTCGGCTTCATCACGCTCGTGCCCGACATCATCCCCGACAACCTCGACCCGGTCACCGTCGCCGCCTTCCTGGTCGGCCCCGACCCCGGCGAGGCCTACGTCAGCGACGAGATGGTCTCCTACTGGGGCGTGACCGGCATCGGTCCCGACGAGCCGCTGCCGACCAGCGTCGACGACCCGCGCGTCTTCGACCTCGAAGACGACGGCCACCCCGGCGTGACCCTGCCGGTCACCACCACCAGCGGCATGGAGCTGTGCCAGGTCTACGCCGTGCAGCGCATCCGCCAGCGCCTGCGCGGCGTGGTGGTCAACAACCAGCGCGTCGACGGCACGTTCTCGGCGACGACCGACAAAGAGGTCATCGACGCCACCACCGCCCTCTGCGCTTCGGGTGCCCTGATCAACAGCCAGGCCGAGAGCCACTTCTCGATGGTGCGCATCGACGGCCTCGACGGCAGCCCCGACCTCGATGACAACCGCGACGGCGAGGTCGACTGCGACGAGTTCCGCGACGCGATCGTCGCCACCATGCAGGCCTACGGGCTCGCCCGCAGCGCGCCGGAGTCGGTCGAGAACTGCCCGCAATAGCCCCACCGGCCCCGCGCCAACGCGCCCAGCGCGCGTGTCACGGGAATGTTGCACGCGGGTCACCGGCGCCTGCTTTAGTCGGCACGGTCAAACAGCCTACAGACACGCAATCCTATGCAGTCAGCACCGACCAGCACCGCGACCGGGGGCATGCCGCCAGCCGAGGCGCCTTCGATCGGCGTCCGCCTCCGCGACAACTTCGTTCAGTTTGCCGCCCGCGAGCGCTACTTCCTCATCCTCATCGCCATTGGCTTTTTTGTCGTCGGCGCGACCTACCAGACGCCATCGGTCGCGATGTGGATCGGCTTTGCCATCGCCGGCTACTCGGCCGTCGCCAACGACAGCATCCAGACGCTCGGCACCTTCATCGCCTCGAACCAGAAGACGCCCTGGTGGCTGATGTGGCTCTTTGTGGGCGGCATCTTCCTCATCACCGTCGGCTATAGCTGGTACACCTATGACGGCGACGTCAGCTATCAGCGCCTCATGTCGCCGGGCTTCGAGACGGCGCCGACGCACTTCGAGTTCCTGCACATCGCCGCGCCGATCTTCCTCCTGATCCTGACCCGGCTGCGCATGCCGGTGTCGACCACCTTCCTGCTGCTGACCTGCTTTGCGACCAAGGGCAAGGGCATCATGGACGTCACGCTCAAGAGCGTCGGCGGCTATGGCATCGCCTTCGTCTGCGCGCTGGTGGTCTGGCTCGCGTTCGGCCCGGCGATGAAGCGCTGGTTCCGCGGCAAGGCCCACCCGCTCTGGGTCGTGGCCCAATGGGGCAGCGCCGGCTTCCTCTGGTCGGTCTGGCTCATGCAGGACGCCGCCAACATCGCGGTCTACCTGCCCCGCTCGCTCTCGTTCAACCAGTTTGCGGTCTTCGGCATCGTCATCTTCATCGGCCTCGGCGTGTTGCTGCGCATGGGCGGCGAGAAGGTTCAAGAGGTCGTCGACGAGAAGGCCGACGTGGTCGAGGTGCGCGCGGCGACCATGATCAACCTGATCTATGGCGTCATCCTCTACGTCTTCAAAGAGGTCTCGAAGGTGCCGATGAGCACCACCTGGGTCTTTGTCGGCCTGCTCGCCGGCCGCGAAATTGCGATGGCGGTGCGCCGGTCCGGCGCCGAAGAGCGGTCGGTCCGCTTCGCCCTGCGCCTCGTGGTGCGCGACCTGGTTTACGTGACCATCGGCTTCATTGTCGCCCTCGCCCTGGCGGCGGTCATCAACCCGGTGGTCGGCAAGGCCCTGTTCGAGTGACCTGCCGGCCGCGACCGCGCGGCCGCGCCGAGCATCTGCCCGGCGCATGTTGAAGCCCCCCACCGACCGTCTCCTGCTGGTCGCCCACGGCAGCCGCCGCCCCGAGTGGCGCGCGCCGCTCGATGCGCTGCACCTCGATCTGGCCCGGCGCCTCGGCACCAAGCGGGTGGCCCTCGCCTTCCTCGAAGCCTGCCCGCCCGATGTGGCCACCGCGGTCGACGCCGCCGCCGCCGACGGGGTGACCTGCCTGCGCGTACTGCCGCTGTTCTTGTCGGGCGGTGGCCATGTGGCCCACGACCTCGCCCCGGCGCTCGCCGCGCTGGGCGAACGTTGCCCGCACCTGCAAATCGAGCTGCTGCCCGCATTGGGCGAGCACCCCGCGATCATCGCGGCGATCGCGAATCTGGTGGCGGATTAGCGATTGTGGGCTGCCGGGGGCCGTGCTAGAAAAGTCGAGCGAGCTGGCGGGTGTGTCCCGGTCTGAACTCAGCCCGAGCTGGCGGGCGGCGTTGCGCCGTCCTGGAGCTTCCCGACACACCGCAGCACAAGGAAGGCTGTTTCAGAACGTCGCTTTCGGGGGAACACCCCCTAGTTCGCGGCGGCCTGGATCAACCTCGCCATTCGCGGTTCCGCGCGCGAACTAGGGGGTGTTCCCCCGGCGAGTTCAGTGAGCCTTCCATGTCCCAGGTCTTGTGACAGCAACGGTCACCCGCCCGCTCGCCCTTTTTGCTCTCTTCGCTTCACCGTCTTCGCAGCCGCGCCTTGGGCGCCCGGCCGATGGTGAAGAGCTCGCCGTCGACATAGAGCCAGCGCCCGTCGCGCCGAACGAAGCGCGAGCGCTCGTGCAAACGTTGCGGCCGCGGGCCACGGCGGCCCAAGGCGACAAACTCGACAAAACCCTCGGCGTCGTCCGGTCCCCCGGCTTCGACCGCGCGCACTTCGAGCTTCGTCCAGCGAATCTGGGCATGGGTCGCCCGAATCTCGGCCTGCTCGGCCTCGCTGAGCCCTTCGTGCGTCGCCAATGTGAAGTCCAGATCGCCCAGGACCGCGGCGGCAAAACGCGCGCGCATCAGGCGCTCTGCGGTCGGTGGATACGCGGTGCCCGAGAGAAACGGGCCGCAGCAGGCCTCAAGCAGCGCGCCCGACCCGCAGGGACAGGGCCCGGTCATCGCTCGACCCGCGCCAGGTGCTTCTCGATGGCCGCGACCACCCGCTCGGGATACTCCAGCAGCACAAAATGCGTGCCCAAGGGGATGCTCAGGTGCTTCGCGCCCGGGATTCGCCGCGCCATGGCCCGCGACTGATAGGCCGGCGTCAGGAAGTCGAGCCCGCCGCTGACGACCAGCGTGGGCGCCTGCACCTCGGGCAGCAGGTGGTAGACCGAGTGCGCGTCGATCTGCTGAAACAGGTGCAGGTAATTGGCCTTGTGCGTGGCCATCACGTCGTTGACGTACTGCCGGATGCCGCGCAGAAAATGCGAGCGCCAGCGCGGGCCAAGCCGCTTGCGCAGCCAGAAGGCGCTGCCCGCCGCCGCCCGCGCCGCCTGGCCCACGCCCGCCGCCAGCGTCGGCCGATCGGCGACGCCCTCCAGCACCGCGTGCAGCACGGTCGGCGGCAATGGCACGCGCATCAACGGCTGAAACGCCGTCGACAAGGCCTGCCCGTAGGTGCCATTGATCAGCACCAGGCTGCGCACGCGGTCGGGCCGGCGCAGCGAAAACTCCAGGCTCACCTGCACGCCCATCGACCAGCCGCATAGGTGAGCGGCGTCGATGCCCTCGGCGTCCAGCACGGCGGCCAGATCTTCGGCGTGCTGCGGCACGCCCAGCCGTCGCCGGTCGAGATGGGCCTCCGACTCGAACAGGCCGCGGTAATCCCAGGTGACGATGCGATAGCGATCGGCCAGCGCGTCGAGCACCGGCAGCCACGCATAGAGGCGCCCGCCGAGCCCGTTGGCCAG
>JAGQJJ010000366.1 GCA_020430675.1 Myxococcales bacterium | reverse complement strand
CCCGGTCATCCTCGGTTCGGGCCTGTTCCGGCGCCATATAGGCCGGCGTGCCGAGCACCATGCCCTCGAGCGTCAGCGGCGAGCTGACCGGCTCGACTCGCCCCGGCGGCTGCGTGTGGTTGCGCCCGAGGCGTTTGACCAGGCCCCAGTCGACGATGACCACCTGGTTGGCGTGGGTGATCATGATGTTGCTGGGCTTCAGATCGCGATGCACGTAGCCCCGAACATGCGCATGCCCGATCGCGTTGCAGACGTCGCAAAGGTGGCCGACGAGCTGTTCCACGCCCGGCGGCCTGGGCCCGTCGAGCAGCGCGGCGAGCGTCGTGCCCTCGACCTCCTGCATGGTGAAAAAAGGTCGGCCATGATGCGAGCCGGTGTCGAAGATCGGCACGATGCTCTGGTGGTTGAGCCGGCCCGCGGCGGTCGCCTCCTGGCGGAAACGCTCGAAGGACTTTCGGTCGAACTTGTCCTTTTTCAGCAACTTGAGCACGACCGTGCGCTCGAGGCGCCGATCGAAGACGCGGTACAGATCACCGCCGCCGCCGCCGCCGATATGCTCCCACGGCAAAGCGCTGTAGCGGTCGTCGTCGTCGTCGAGGTCGAGCTCGGGGGTCGGGGTCTCTTGCAGCAGCAGCCATTGCGCGGGCGTGCGGTCGAGCGAAAGGGCGTGCACCCGCACCGCACTCGACAGGGCCGCGGGGGTGGCGTCTTCGGGCATCGGCGTGCGCGTCCGCACCGAGACCCAACGCGGGGGCGTCAGGTGAATCGCCGCCGCCAGCCGGAGGATGGCCTCGTAGATCTCGTCATCGCTCATTGCACACCGTCGGGTGGCACTGGCGGTGAGAGGCCAAGCGCCTGATAGAAGCTCACCACCCGGCGATACTCCCGACGCAGGTCGCGCAGGTGGTTGCGCCCGTCGACCGCTGCGCCGCGGCCCATGCGGTGGAAGGCTTCGGCGACATCGTCATCCGCCAGGTGCGCCACCGCCAGCATGACCATGCCGCGCCAGGCCTGCGTATGCTCCAGCGTGAGCGTGCCGGCCGGATCGGCGATGCGCGCGGCCATGAGGCGCGCCGCTTCTTCGAGCAAGGTCATCAGACGACCGTCCGGGCCCCCCGCGCCGTGCTTGCGCTCGCCATGCAGCGCCTCTTCCAGATGGCGGCGGCTGATGATCGGGTGCTCGGCGTCTTCGAGTCGGGCATAGATCTCGGCGCGGCGAATCACGCTCTCCAACTGCCGCAGGTTGCCGGGCCAGGGCTGAACCAGGGCCACGGCCAGCGCTTCGGGCGAGACCTCGGCCGGGTTCGGCTCGTCCGGCCGTGATGCCCGCAGAAACCAGTCGATCCAGGCGGCGATCTCGTCGGTCCGTTCGCTGAGCGGCGCGACCTCGATCGGGCACTGGTTGATGCGATAGAGCAGATCGCTGAGAAAGCGCCCTTCGGCCACGAGCGCGCCCAGATCACGATTGCAGGCCACGATGAAGCGCGTGCGCGCCTCCGAGTCGGCCGTGGCGCCGAGGGCGCGATAGCGGTTCTCGTCCAGCAGTTGCAGCAGGGCCCGCTGCGTCGCGAGGTCGAGCTTGTCGATCTCGTCGATGAACAACGTGCCGTTCTGCGCTTCGGCGACGAGGCCGCGATGATCGGATTTTGCGTCGGTGAACGTGCCCTTCTTCCAGCCGAAGAGGTGGGGCCCATGCATCGTGGGATCGGTGATGGTCGCCAGGTTCACGCTGACAAAGCGCCCGACGCGGCCGGATTGTCGATGGCACCACGCCGACAGGCGCGTCTTGCCCACGCCGCTGGGCCCGGTGATGAGCAAGGTGTCGGCCGTCTGCGAGAAGGCCCGCAGCAATCGGACGATCTTGAGCGTCTGCTGGCCGATCACGGGCAGGCCTTCGCCGGGCGCGAGCAGATCCCGGGAGGGCAGGTTGAAAGCGACCCGGCTGACCGCGGCCGCGATGGCTTGCCCCGCTTCGAGCAAGGCGTCGACCGGGGGCGCCTCGACGTTGATCCTGAACTCGGCGGTCAAGGCGCCGAGCACCGCGTCACCGGCGCGCTTCATCAGCGGCCACGCCAGCAGGTCGGTGGTCTGCCGGCCGCGCAGCCGCGCGACGGTCTGGGCCGCCCGTCGCTCGCCTTCCATGTCGGCCACCTGAACGTGCAGCGGCGCGCCGTCGCCGCGGCGCAGCCGGGCCCAGGCCGAGGTCGATGGCTTCAGATCGGGTGATTTTTCGAGCAGTTTGCCGCTGGCGTCGACGATCAGCAGGTCGCTGAACGCGCCGCTTGGATAGAGCACCAGCATGCAGCGAAGGCAGTGGGCGTCATCGGGCGGCCGGCCGTCCAGCACGGCGGCAAAGGCCACGTTCAGCGCCTCCCCCACGACCAGGGCCACGTCCTCGATCGTCCGGCACGCCTGTAGACGTCGGAAGAGGCCGTCATCTGGTTCGGGCATGCCCGACTCTCCGCGGCGACCATGAATGGTCGCCACCCTAACATGAAGTCCAAGAACGCGGATCATCCCTTACGCGATGGCGCGCACCGAATTGACGATGAGGGGTCCAGGCGGATACACCAAGGCGACGCCCACCCCGGGGGAGGTCGAATGTCTGCGCCAGACCTGCGCGCCCGTGTTGAATCGGTGCTCAAAGCCCGCACCGATGGCCCCGTCTCGGTCGCCGCGGTGACCCCGCTGACCGGCGGCGCGTGCCAGGAGAACTTTCGCGTCGAGGTCGAGCTGGCGGGCGAGCCAACCGTCTTTGCCCTGCGCAGCGACGCGCGCACCGCGCTGCCCGGCAGCATTCGCCGCGCCGCTGAGCACGCGGTCATCGAAGCGGCCGTCTCGGTGGGCGTGCCCACGCCGCGGGCCCGCTGGCTGACCGCCGACCTGGTGCGGCCCGGCGCCCACGCCTACTTCCTCGACTGGCTCGATGGCGAGGCCATCGGCGCGCGGGTGACGTGCCACCCGCGCGTCGCCGAAGCGCGCGCGGCGCTGCCCGAACAGCTCGGCGCCGCCCTGGCTGCGGTGCATCGGGTCACCCCGGGCACCCATCCGGCCTTGCCCGTCGATCGCGAGCCGTTCCACACCGACGCCGATCCGGCCCGCGCGGCCCTGCGCTTTGCCCGCGGCATGCTCGATCGGCTGCCCCGCCCGCGCCCGGCCTGCGAGCTGGCGCTGCGCTGGCTGGACGCCCACCGCCCGAAGCGCGGGCCGACGACGCTGGTGCACGCCGATTTTCGCACCGGCAACTTCATGGTGACGTCGCAAGGCCTGGCGGGGGTGCTCGACTGGGAGTTCGCGCATTGGGGCGACCCGATGGAAGACATCGGCTGGCTCTGCGTGCGCGACTGGCGCTTCGGCTGCGTCGACCGCCCGGCCGGCGGGCTGTGCGACCGGCGCACGTTCGCCCGCGCCTACGAAGCCGCCGGTGGCGCCGCGGTCGACCCCGACCGCGTGCACTGGTGGGAGGTCTGCGGCAACCTGCGCTGGGGCGCCGCCGCCGCGTTTCAGGGCCTGCGCTTCGCCGAGGGCGAAGACGACTTCGAGCTGCTCGCGATCCCGCGCCGGGCGGCTGAGATGGAGTACGAGGCGCTGCGGCTCATCGAGCTGGGGCCGCCGAGCCGACGGGGGCAAGGCTGATGCAGGACGCACCCGATCGCGAGACGCTGCTGGCCGAACTGGCCCGCTTCCTGGGCGAGCAGGTCGTGCCGGCGCTGCGCGACCCCGGTCTGGCCTTCCGAGTGCGCGTCGCCGCGTTTCTCGCCGAGGTCGTCGCCCGCGAATGCGCGCATGAAGAAGACCACGACGCCGCCGAGCTGGAGCGCCTGTGCGCGCTGCTCGGCGAATCCGGCGAGCAGCCCGAGGGGCGCACGGCGCGGCGCGAGGCCATCAACGCGCTCGACGCCCGCCTGGTGACCGCGCTGCGTGCCGAGCCGCCGGCCATCGACCTCGACACGACCCGCGCGGCGCTGATGGCGATCTTGCGCGACCGCCTCGCGGTGGTGCAGCCGCGTTTTGATCCCAGCATCGACCTCGGTGAAGGCGAACCATGACCGACTTTCTGCTCGACCCGGCCCTCGTCGACCTGCGCGCCCGCGTCCGCGCATTTGTCGACCAGCGCATCCTGCCCGTCGAAGAGGCCATCCTCGCCGAGAGCGTGGCCGGTGAGCGCAAGACGCTCCAGGCGTTGCAGGCCGAGGCGCGCGCCGCCGGGCTGTGGACGCCTCACCTGCCCGTCGAATACGGCGGCCTCGGCCTGGGCGTGATGGGCATGTGCGCGCTGTTCCGCGAGATGGGCCGCTCGCCGGTGGGGGCCAAGGTCTTCAACTGCGACGCACCCGACCAGGGCAATATGGACCTCCTGCTGCGGGCGGGCAGCGCGCCGCTGCGCGAGAAGTACCTGCCGCCGCTCTGCGCCGCCGAAGTGACCAGCGCGTTTTGCATGACCGAGCCGGCGCCGGGCGCAGGCGCCGATCCGAGCAATTTGCGCACCCGCGCGCGGCCCGAGGGCGGCGGCTTCGTGATCGACGGTCACAAGTGGTACTCGACGGGCGGCGAGCGGGCGGCCTTCCTCATCGTGATGGCGCGCACCAGCGATGACCCGCGCACCGGCGCTTCGATGTTTGTCGTCGACCGCGACGCGCCCGGCGTCGAGTACGTGCGCCGCATCCCGGTGATGAGCGAGCCGGTGCTCGACCACCTGGAGGGCGAGTTCCGTTTCACCGGTGTCCAGGTCGGCCCCGAGGCGGTGCTCGGCGGGGTGGGGGACGGCTTCCGACTGGCCCAGGCGCGTCTCGTGCCCGCCCGCCTGACCCATTGCATGCGCTGGCTAGGCCTCGCCGCGCGCGCGCTTGAGATGTGTCGCGCCTACCTCGGCGCCCGCCGCAGCTTCGGCAAGCGGCTCGGCGAGCACCAACTGGTGCAGAAGATGATCGCCGAGAACGCGACCGCCATCCACGCCGGCAACCTGATGACGCTGCATTGCGCCACGCTGCTCGAAGCCGGCCAGGACAAAGCGGCGCGACCCTACTCCTCGATGGCCAAGACCCATGT
>JAGQJJ010000365.1 GCA_020430675.1 Myxococcales bacterium | reverse complement strand
CGTGCACTGCGATGTCTGCCATCGCGTCGAGTCGATCGATCCCGCCGCCCCGCCCGGCGTCGCCGGCCGCCTGCACCTCGTGCGCCCCAGCGAATCGGCCCCCATCACGCTCGGCGCCGGCGGCCTGTTGCCGCTCACCTTCGGACCCGGCTACGACTCGCCCAACCCGCGCATGGGCAGCGTGCAGCGCGATCATTACCGCAACGGCGCCATCTGCCAGGGCTGCCACCAGCTCGACGCCGCGCCCCGCCTGCCCGGCGCCGCCCTCGATCGCGCCCGCTGGCCCGACGGCACGCTGCCCCTGCAGAGCACCTTCGCCGAGTGGCAGGCCAGCCCCTACGCCGACATCGCGCCCTGCCAGAGCTGCCACATGCCGCCCGAGCCCGCGGTCTCCAACAGCGCGGATTTGCAGGCGTTTCCCGCCGCCGACATCGGTCTGCAAGGCGGCTGGCTGCGCGCGCCGGGCACCGTGCGTCGGCATTCCTGGACGGGCCCGCGCTTCGACGACACGCTGCTCAACCTGGCCGCCGCGGTCTTCATCGACAAATCGGTCGCCGACGGCGTGCTCACCGCCCAGGTCACCGTGCAGAACGTCGGCGCCGGCCACGCCCTGCCCACCGGCGAGCCGCTGCGCCACCTGTTGCTGACCGTCGAAGCCCGCTGCGCCGACGCGCCGCTCGCCCCCATCGGCGGCGAGGCGCTGCCCGCCTTTGCCGGCGCCATCGCCGGCAAACCTGCGGGCGCCGACTGGCGCGACTGGCCCGAGGCCCGCGTCGGCGACGTCATCCGCGTCGTGCGCCGCCCCGGCGGCTTCCGCGACTACACCGGCTTCGGCCCGTTCGGCGACCGTTTCCGCCCCGAAGAGAAGGGCCTGCCCATCGAAGAGGCCGCCGGCCAGGCCACCGTGCTCGAAGTCGAGCCGCTGGTGCTCTCCAACGAATTGCCCGAAGGCGATCAAGCCTGGCTCACCCGCGGCCCCGCCCTCGCCGGCGCGCCCGGCGCCGCTTTTGCCCGGGTGCTCGTCGACCCCGAAGGCCAACAGATGGTGCCGCACTTCGCCGCGGTCGACGTGGCCCGCGACAACCGCCTGCTGCCCGGCGCCCGCTCGACCAGCGAACACCGCTTCGCCGCCGACTGCGCCGAACCGATCGTCGAGGCGCACCTGATCTACCGCCCCTGGCCCGAGGCGCTGCGCGTCGAGCGGCGATTCGTGCCCCGCGAGCGGGTGATCGCCGAGGCCCGCCGATGAGCCCGTTTGCCGCCCTCGTCTTCCTGGCCCAGCTCGCCAGCCCTGCCGAAGCGCCCGACCTCGACCCGGCCGCCGATGTCGCCCACTTCGCCCTGACCGCCGCGCCCGACGCCGCCGCGCCCTGGCAGTACGCCTATAACGGCCAGCACCCCGGCCCCACGCTGCGAGCGCGGGTCGGCGACACACTCGTCGTCGACCTGGACAACCAGCTCGGCATGCCGACGAGCATCCACTGGCACGGTGTCGACGTGCCGTTCGCGATGGACGGAGCGGGCTGGCAGGTGAGCCCGGTCGGGGCTGGGGAGACCTTCACCTACACGTTCACCCTCGAACAGGCGGGCACCTTCTGGTACCACCCGCACTTCGACACCGAGCATCAGGTCGACCTCGGACTCTACGGCGTGCTGATCGTCGAAGACCCCGCCGAACCCGCCGCCGACGCCGACCTGATCGCGCTCTTTGACATCGCCGACGAGCCGGCCCACAGCCCGCGCGGCCCGCATGGCCAGGGCGTGCTCGACGCCGCGTGGCGCATCAACGGCGCGCTCGCCCCGCTGCGCTTCGCCGCCCGCGGCGGCACCACGGTGCGCGCGCGGCTCATCAATGTCAGCAGCCGGGGCTACCTCGACCTGCGCTGGCCCGACCCGCGCCAGATCGCCAGCGACCAGGGCCTGCTGCCCGCCCTCCAGATGCCCGAGCGCCTGCTGCTCGGCCCCGGCGACCGCGCCGAGGTCGAGTGGCGCATCGGCCGCAACGGCTTCACCGTGCAGACCGGCGCCTGGTCACTCAACGGCGGCGCCACCTGGCAGCCACCGATCGACCTCATCCACGTTGAAGTGCAAGACCCCGCGCCCGCGCCCGCCGGCCGGCCCTGGCCCTTCCAGGCCGCTGCGCCCACGCCCGATCCGGGCCACACCGACCTCGTCTACGTGCTCGCCGGCAGCGATCGCACCGGCGAATGGCGCATCAACGGCGAGAAATTCCCCGACGTCACCGTGCAGCGCGTGCCCCGCGGCAGCCGCCCCATCATCGAGGTGCGCAACCTCTCGCCCACCGAGCACCCGTTCCACATTCACGGCAACGTCTTCGAGGTGCTCAGCGTCGACGGCCAGCCGCCCGCCATGCGCCAGATCGAAGACACGCTGAACATCCGCATCCACCAGCGCGTGCGCCTGCGCCTCGAAGCCGACAACCCCGGCGCCTGGATGACCCATTGCCACATCCTGCCCCACGCCGAAGAGGGCATGATGACCGTGCTTGAGGTCACCGAATGAGCCCGGTTTGATCTGCACCCGGCGGCGCCCGAAGATGAAACCATGCTGACGCGCGCCCTCATGATCGCGGCCCTCATCGCGGCCTGCACCCCACCCGCCGACGATCCCGCCTCGACCGCCCGCGTCGCCCCGGCCTACGAAGCCGGCTGGCCCTTTGCCCCGATCGACGCCGCGCCGCCCGACGCCGCCCCGGACGCCGCGCCCGACGCCGAACCGGACGCCGAGACCGGCGACTGGCCCACCCCCCGCGCCGTCTTCACCACGCCCGGCTACCTGCAGATCGGCACCTTCAACATCGACTGGCTCGGCGCCCGCTTTGAGTCCGAGTTCACCCCGCGCAACGCCGTCGACTACGCGATGATCGCCCGCCTGCTCGTCGAGTGGGACATCGACGTGCTCGCCCTGCAAGAGATCGAAGGCGCCGCCGCGCTCGACCTGCTCGGCCTGCCCCGCCATTGGCGCGCCGTCGTCGGCCGCTCGGGCTGGTCGCAGAACCCGGCCATTCTCTACCGCAGCGACCGCGTGACGCTGGGCGAACCGCGCGAGATCCACCTGCCCGACACCACCGCCAGCTCCAAAGACCCGCTGGTCGTCGAGGTCACGCCGCTTGAAGGCGGCCCCATGTTCACCCTGGTCGTCGTGCACCTGCACCCCTACGGCGACGCCGAGTCCACCGCCTACCGCGCCGCCCAGGTCGCCCATCTGCACCAGTGGCTCGACGATGGCCTGCCCGGCGCGCCGCCCCCGCGCTGGCCGGTGGTGCTCGCCGGTGACTTCAACGACAGCATCGAAGGCATCCGCCGCGGCCAGACCGCGCTGGGCCCGCTCATCGACGACCCGCGCCTCACCTTCATCGAAGACGAGTGCCCCGACCCCACCGAGCTGCATTTCAACAGCCGCATCGACCACGTCATCGCCAGCGCCGAGCTGGCCCCGGTGCTGCGCCCGCCGCCCGGCGAACCGGCTTGCACCGTCATCCATTTCGACGAGACCTCGCCCTACGCCGACTACCCCGGCGGTTACCGCGATCGGCAAACGATCAGCACCCACCGCCCGGTCTTCGCATGGATGCGCTCGATCATGCCGAACTGACCGATTCCGCGACAGAATCGTCGCGCTGACAACATTGCGCCGCTCGGCTTTACGACGGTATTGTGCCCGCATGCGAGGGGCGCAGACACGCATCATGAGGGGGGGCTCGTTCGACGCCGACGAGGAGCCGCACGAGATCCTGGTCACCATCTATGGCAACCGGATCGGCTACAAAGTCGACCTCGATCCGACCAACTCGCAGACCATCATCGGCCGCGATCTCGACGTCGACATCCCCATCGATGACGAGAGCGTCTCGCGCCGCCATTGCCGCCTGATGCCCGTCGACGGCGCCTGGTTCATCGAAGACCTGCGCAGCACCAACGGCACCTACGTCGCTGGCGTGCCGGTCACCCGGGCCCCGCTGCGCGACGGCGACCTCATCAAGATCGGCAGCACGATCTTCAAGTTCCTCAGCACCAGCAACGTCGAGGCCGCCTACTACGAAGAAATCTACCGCATGGCCATCTTCGACGGCCTCACCCAGATCCACAACCGGCGGTACTTCGAAGAGTTCGTCGAGCGCGAGATCAGCCGTTGTCGCCGCCACAGCCGCGACCTGTCGCTGCTGCTCTTCGACATCGACCATTTCAAGCAGATCAACGACCGCTACGGCCACCTCTCGGGCGACTACGTGCTGCGCACCCTCGCCGGCCGCGTCAGCCGCCGCGTGCGCCGCGAGGAGCTGTTTGCGCGCTATGCGGGCGATGAGTTTGTCCTGGTGCTGCCCGAAACCGGCGCCGACGACGCGATCAAGTTCGCCGACGTCGTGCGGCGCATCGTCGACGAGACCGACTTCCGGTTCGACGGCCGCAAGCTGCCGGTCACCATCAGCGTCGGCGTCGGGGCCTTCACCCGGGACATGGTCTCGCCGGCCCAGCTCGTCGCCGCCGCCGACGCGGCGCTCTACCGGGCCAAGGAGCGCGGGCGCAACCAGGTGTCGGCTTGATCCGGCGCGTCACCCGGGGTCTCCCCCGGTGAGCCCCTTGCGCCGGGCGCCGCTGCACCTGTGGGCCTGGGCGCTGTTGCTCGGCTGCGGCCCCGGCGGCGCCGACCTGGGGCTCGCCGGCTGCGAGGCCGGCCCGGCGGCGCCCTTCCCCCGCAGCGAGCTCAATACCATCGAGTCCGGGGCCCAGGTGGCGCTCACCGCCGCCGGCACCGACCTGCTGCTCGACGAGCGGGTGCGCATCGCCGGGCTCTTGCTGCACGTCGACCCCGACGGCTGGGTGCGCCTCGACATCCCGGCGCAAGAGACCGGCGACGCCCGCTTCGGCATCGGGCTGCGCAACGTGCGGGTGGCCTTCGACCTGCGGGCGGCGCTCATCGACCTGCAGTTCCTCGGCGAGCCGGCCCGCATCCGGCTGACGGTCGCCGACGCCCGGCTGCGCTTCGAGAGCGGCGAGGTCTGGGTCGGCGTCGGCGGCAACGGCGCCTGCACGCT
>JAGQJJ010000364.1 GCA_020430675.1 Myxococcales bacterium | reverse complement strand
GGTCGCCGGCGGCGTCGCGACGGGCGTGGGTCGCGGGGTGCCGCAGCGCCATCGGAGGCGCCCGTTCGGGGCCTGGGGGTAGAGCGCGGCGTCGTCGTGCCAGTGGCCGTTCGGCGACCACGCGCGGAAGCGCACGTCGTAGGTCAGCGGGCGGCCGTCGGCGTCGAGGGTGAGGTCGATGACATGGAAGGCGTTGGGGTAGTTGTGCGCGCTGTGGCCTTCGTACAGGCAGCCCGCCGCCAGCGTGCGCGTGCTGCGGTTCGGCTCCAGGTCGACGTGGGCCAGGGGGGTGTGCTGGTGGCCGTGCAGCACGAGGTCGGCGCGGTCGGCGAGCCACTGGCCCACGCGGTGACCATCGGCCAGATCGCCGAGCGGGTGGTGCAGCAGCGCGATGCGCAGGCCGGGCCAGGGATCGCCCGCGGCGTCGTGCAGCAGGGCGCCGGCCTGATCCTCGGTGACGCGCAGCTTGCCGGCGTCGTGGTCGTCGCCAGCGAGCCAGGCCGAGTCGAGGCCGATGAGGTGCACGGGCAGCGGGTGATCGACCGCGACGTGAAAGCCGAGGCGCGGATGCCGCGCGCCGGGGCCGGGCACGAGGTCGGGGCGGCCGAAGTCGGCGAGCCACTGACGCCACGCGGCCTGCCGGGCGAGGACTTCATCGATCCACGCCGCCTCGAAGCCCGGCGGGGGCTGACCGCCGTGGGCGAGCCACTCGCTGAAGGCCGGCGCGGCCCCCGGCCGCCCCAGCGCGTCGCGCAGCGCCCTCCAGGCGTCGGGGTGCACCTTCCGGTCGATGTCATGATTGCCCGGCACGCCGAAGAACCGCGCGCGGGGCACGGCGAGGTGGGTCAGCAGCGCGTCGAGGAAGGCCCCGGCCTCGGTGAACTCGGCGGCCTGCCCCCAATCGGCCAGATCGCCGGTGAAGCAGACCAGATCAAAGGCGCGGCCATCGCAGATGTCATCGAGGTTGCGCTTCCACGCGTCGCCAAAGACGCGATTGCGCTTCCACTTCGCCTTCTCGCGGTCGGCCCGGGCGTGCAGGTCCGACAGGTGCAGAATGCGCAACGTGTGCGCCGTCATCGGCGCCTCCGGGCTCGGGCCCGCTGCCCGCGGGAGAGGGCTGCCTGCTGCATCAACTGACCCGTCCGTGGTCGAGCGCCCAGCATAGACCGCCGCAGCTTGTCATGCCAGCCGCTGATCGGCCCGAACACGACCACCGAGCGCGCCGTGATGGTCGCCATTTCGCGCAAAAATCAGCCGCGCGCCCGGACACTTCGGGCGCCTGCTTCCCTATTCCAATCATGGGCTCCGACACACAACCCCACGATGCCTTCTTCAAGGAGGTCTTCCGCCGGCCCGCGCTGGCGGCCGATCTCTTGCGGCGCGTCCTGCCGCCCGAGTTGGCCGCGGCGATCGACTTCGATGGCCTCGAACCGGTCCCCGCCGAGCTGATCGACGACGAGCTGCGCCGCAATCAGGCCGATCTGCTCTTTCGCGCGCACCTGCATGGGCGCGAGGTGCTCATCTTCTTCCTGCTCGAGCACCAGAGCCGGCCCGATCCCATGATGGCGTGGCGGCTGCTGATCTACATGGTGCGCATCTGGCAGCGGTGGATCTGCGCGTACCTCGACGAGCACGAGGCCGTGCCGAAGTTCCTGCCGCCCATTTTGCCCGTGGTCGTGCACAACGGCCCGCAGCCTTGGACCCGGCGGCGGCGCTTCAGCGACCTCATCCGCCTCGACCCCGAGCTGCTCGAGCCGGTGCGCGCCTTTCTGCCCGAGATGCATCTGCTGATCGATGACCTCGCGGTCGCCCCGGACGCGCAGCTCGAAGTGCCGACGGCATCCGCGCTGGCGACCGTTGCGCTGCTCTGCCTCAAGCACGCGCCCTACGCCCAGCCGATCGAGCCGCATCTGGCGCGGTGGGTCGGCCATCTGCAGCGGCTGGCCGAACAGCCCGGCGGTCGGGATGCGCTGACTCTGGCGCTGCGGTATGTTGTCGAGGTCAATGAATCGGTCGAGCTGAGCAAGCTCGGCGAGGTGCTGGAGCCGCAGTTCGGCTCGGTGTCGAAGGAGTTGGTCATGACCGACGGACAGCGCCTCCGCGAAGAGGGTCGGATTGAGGGCCGGGTCGAGGGCCGGGCCGAGGGCGAGCGGGCGTTGCTGCTCAAGCAGATCAAGCTCCGGTTTTGCGAAGTGCCGCCGCGTTACGCCGCGCAGGTGGCGGCGGGCGATGTCGCTGACGTGGAGCGTTGGGCCGAGCGCATTCTGACCGTCGATCGCCTCGAAGACATCTTCGCGCCCTGACGGCGCCGGCGGACCCCCCCACCTCGGTCGCTTCATCGCCGATGCCATGCCGGCGCGCCGGCTTCGTCGGTGGCATCGGCGGCACGCAGGTCGATGGCATGCCCATGGCAACGTGACAGAGGCGCTCGCTCAGCGCGTGATTGACTCGTCGAGCCGGGGGGCGGGTCTCGCGAGGCGCCGGCATTGGGCGGACTCGGCGATCAGTTGTCCGTCGCTCAGGTCGCAATCGCGCGTTCCGAAGACCGGTGGCACCTCGCGCGCTTCCGCGGCGAAGCGGCGGCGGAAGCCGTCGACGAGCCCGGCGTCGAAGCGCGCCTGCGCATCGGCCGCTTCGACGGCACGCGCCTGGTCATCGGCGCCTCGGCGATCGAGGGCCTCGGCAGCCGCGCCTTCACCGAGATGCACATCGAGACCTTCGAGCGCGTCCCGCTCGCCGCCGCGGTCACCGTCACGAACCTGCCCGTCGACGGCGACCTCGGCCTTCAACTCGACCTGCGCGCCGGCTATCGCGTGTTCGACTGGCTCGCCGTCAACGCGCTCGCGGGCTGGAACGCGCGCACCATCAACCACTACGGCTTCACCGGCGGCGGTGGCCTGACCCTGAACTGGTGAGGAGACACCCCATGCGCGCCCGAATCCACAGCATGATCGCGATATTGACCCTGCTCGCCGGGCCAGCTGCCGGCCAGCCCACCGACGACGCGGTCGCCGAACCCGCCGCCCCCAACGCAGCCACGATCACCCCGCAGGTGCTGCACAGCCCGCTGCTGAGCGTGCGCGCGGAAAAGGATGCGGTGATCACCGCCGACGTCACCGGCGACTGGCGCCTCGAAGCCCTGCTGCTGCGCGTCCGGGCAACCGGCGGCACCGACTACACCGATCTGCCCATGGTGCGGACCCGCGACGGCACGTTTGCCGCACAGGTGCCGCCCGCGCTCGTCCGCGCACGCGGTTTCGAATACACGCTCGCCTCGCGCGGCACCGATGGCGTCGCCCGCGACCACTTCGCCAGCGCCGACCGGCCCCACCCGGTGCGCGTGCAGGGCGAGGGCGAAGCAGACCGCGAAGCCGAGCAGCTGCTTCGCTACGACGGAAAGCGCGCCCGCTTCTCGGCGCAGGCCAACTTCCTGGCCTATGGCGCCCGACCTGAGCGCCAAAGGGTCTACAACGCCGACACCGAGCAGTTCGACGGCCGCGAGGTCCGCAGCGATCGCTATAGCGATCAGTACTGGCGCGCCGAAGCGGCTTTCACCTGGCGGGTGCTGAGCTGGCTGCACGACTTCCGCTTCGGCGTGGGCCTCATGCGCGCGGCATGGCCTGAGTTCGACGGCACCCCGCTGCGCGAAGACGAGACCCCGGGCATCAACTATGGCTTCGGCGAGGTCAACGTCGAGCTGCACCGCTGGTTCACGCTGGGCGGGCGCCTGATCCTGGGCGCCAGCGCCGAGGGCTTCGCCGCTGGCGGCGCGGGCATCGCGCGCATCGGCGACCTGACCGCGACCCATCTGGCCATCGAGTACGAGTACATGGGCGATGTCGGCGCCCGCACCGACCTGCGCTTCCACTGGACGACGGTGCCGCGCTTCCCGATGGCCCTGGGCGTCGAGTTCACCGACTGGCCGTCCTCAAGCGAATCTGCGACCGCCGCGAACCTGTCGTACGACATCGCATACGTCTTCGCCGACGGCTGGCGCGTCGGCGCCCGCATCGGCACCGCGCAGCGCAGCAGCTCATACAACCTGGGCGTGCAAGGCGGCCTGAACGTCGCGTTCGACTACTGATCAGGATGAAATGGGGGTTTCGAAAGTAAAAACCCCCCGGGCTTTGTGGCGGCAGGCAACCGCCCCCGGGGGGCCGTGGTTTCTGGGTTCAGGCAGTAAGCCCAGAAACCGGCTCCAAGAGGCCGGGCAAAACCTCATAGGAGCACCCTCGGTGGGGCCGGGCAAACCCCGATCCAAGGGTTGGCCGGCGAACCGGCCGAAGGTGATGGTGATTGGGCAAACCAGCCATCACCCACCAGCGCCGAAGCGCTGCATCCCGTGGGGGCCGGGCAAAACCCACACACGAGACGTATAGAAATTACCACAGATTTGACCGGCCGCAAGCGTTTTCTTATGCGAACCTTTGACTAGGGTTCCACCGGGGTGAAGTGTCCGAGAAAATCCGTATTTCTCGCGGAACCCAGCGAGACCGAGGGCAGCAGAACAAGCAGAACCCGGGGAAAGTACCCGTCGCGAGCCGGGCGAGGTGCTGTCAGCGGCAAGGCGCGAGCCCGAAGGCGTAGCAGCGCTACGCCGAGCGGCGAGAAACGTAGCCGATGGCGGTGCATCGCCCGGCGCAGCAGGGGACTTCCCCGGGGGCTGCTAGATTCTGGTACGTTTGGGCAGCTTCAGGAGACTCGCCATGGCGCACCGCCCCACCGTCATCATCCGCGACTGCCCGCGCTACGACACCGCCCATATCCACCAGCTTGTGCGCGAGGGGCTCGAGACCCTCGACCTTCGCCCCCGCGGGCGCACGCTTGTCAAGCCGAATGTGGTGGCGGCTGGCGATCGGTTCCCCCACGCCTTCACCCGCCCCGAGTTCATGGAAGGCGTGCTGCGCGCCCTGCGCGACCGGGCGGCCGACGACCTGGAGGAGTTGGCGGTCGGCGAGCGCTGCGGCATCACCATGCCCACCCGCTACGCCTTCGGCGAGGCGGGCTACTACCCGATGATGAAGCGCGTGGGCGACATCAAGGCCTACCACTTCGATGAGACC
>JAGQJJ010000363.1 GCA_020430675.1 Myxococcales bacterium | reverse complement strand
CCGGGTGGCGGTCGCCCCGGGCGTCTGAAGGGCGCAGGTATCGGGCACGCACTCGCCGCCGAAGTCGAGGAAGCCCGCCAGGCAGGCGCTGCACCGGGGCGGGCCGGCCTCATCCACACAGCCCCGGTGCTCGACCGCGCAGTCGAGATCGGTGCAGTCGGTGACGGGCACGCAGCCCTCGGGGGCCGCGCGATAGCCCGATTGGCAGGTTCCGCACCGACCGGGTGGCTCGCAGAGCTGATGGGCGGCGGCGCAGGTCTCGGCGAGGCTCTGCGGCGCATCGGGATGGCATCGATCGACCTGGCAACGGCCGACCGTGGCGTCCCATTCGAAGCCGGGGTCACACTCTTCGAGGCATTCGGCGTCCTGACCGGGTGCTTCAAGGCATCGCTGCGCCTGAAGGCAGGCGCAGGGCAGCGCGGCGCGGCAGTAGTCGGTGACCGCATCGCAGACCGCCTCGCCCTGGCATTGGCCGGCAGCGCATGGGCAGCCGAGCGTGCCGGGCGCGCAGCCCGGCATGGCATCGACCGGCGTGGCGTCCGGTGGCAGCGGTTCTTGGGGCGTGTCTTCGCATGCCATGATCAGAGTGAGGCCGAGACATGAAGCCACGCACAGGATGCTCGTGCTCGCGCGGTTCATGGGGCCTCCGTGAAGTCGGTGTAGTAGATGTAGAAGCGGATGTCATCGAGGGCGTCGATGGGCACGTCGAAGTTGACCCGCTCGGCCTGGTCGTCGAAGACCACCTGCCACTCGGTGTTGATCAACGGCTGGTCGCGCAGCCGCTCGCTGCGATAGATGGCCGGATCGAGTCGGCCATCTCGGTCGCCGTTGAAGAAGGTGTCGAGCACCGCGGTGCGTGGGGGCAGCCGCAGCTGGCGGTCTTCGTCAAAGCCGCGCACGGTCGCGGTGCCCGTCGGGGTCAGGTAGACCCGCGCCAGCGCATCGCCCAGGCCTTCGCCGACCAGCTCGGCTTCGATGGCGTTCACCTTGTGGCCGAACGTCAGCGGCGAGACCCGGTCGAATGCCATCCGGAAGTCGACGCGATGTCTTCCCCGCGGATCGGTCCGCCCCGCCTCGGCGAGCGCGGCCCGGAAGGCGTCGGTGCGCGTCTGGTCGCTCAGCGGGACGCCGCTGCCATCGATCAGCGACGGCGCGAGCACATCGCGCAGCGAGACGATGGTGACCCGCAGGTCGGGGTTGCCATAGACCTGCTCGAAGTCATCGAAGGCATCGGCCAGCTCGGCCAGGTAGCGTTCGAGGTTGTCCTCGCCGTACCGGGCCAGGCGCAGATAGCGCAGGCGCTCGCGCTCGGCGTAGCTTTGCCCGGTGTAATACTCGAAGACCAGCGTGGCTTCGTACACCTCGGCGAGCGCCGCGGTGAACGTGCGATCGGCGGCCAGCACCGCGTCGCTGCGATAGATGCGCACGTTGGGATCATTTCGCGCCGCCTCGACGTCGATCGCCAGGTCTTCCGCCTCGGCATACTGCGCTTGTAGGGCCTGGCCGCGATGGTAAAGCGACTCGACCTCGGCCAGCGCGCGCTCGATCTGCACCGCCTGTTGCTGCACGCGGTTGGCCAGGATGGGGATCTCGGCGAACAGGCCGGTGATCTGGCTGTGCGTGTCGATCTGCAAGGCGCGGCACTCATCGCGGATGACATGCTTTTCCAGGCTCTGCTCGACCGCCTCGGCCGAGATGTCGAACGCGAGCTGGGTGGTCTTGGTGGTCACCACCAGAGCGAGCGCTGCGGCGCGCTTGGCGGTGGTCAGCAGCGAGCTGCTCGCGACCTGCACGCAGTTGCCCGGCGAGTTGGACGCGCCCGCGATCGGCGGGTCGCACTTCGCGGCGCTGGCCGCCTGCTCGAAGATGGCGACCGTGCGATCGGTGGTGTCGATGGCGATGTCGAGCGTGGCGATGGTCTCGCGCAACGAGATGGTCTTGCGGCGGGCCTCCCAGGTGAAGTCGGCCAGATCGACGATGCGCTCGCATTGGGCCTGCATCGTCGCGTTGAGGCCGTCCATGGTGCCGTACAGGTTGAGTTGCTGCTGCTTGGCCTCTTCGAACTGCAGCCGTTGCAGCTCGCTCGTCGCGAGTCCGACCGCGATGGCGCCGTTGCCCATGCGGCCGCAGGGGTCGCCCAGACGGCTCGCCCGCGGGTCGTGGTGCGCGTTTTGCGGCGTGGCGGCGTAGACCACGCCGTCGTCGCCGATGAACGTGCCGCAAATCTCGCCGATGCGGCCTTCATAGTCGGCGCGCAACGCCGCGAGCGCGCTACGGAATTCGGCGGCGCTGGTGTCGAAGGCGCGGCTGTCTTCGATGGCCTGCGTCTCTTTGTCGGCGGCGATGTCGACCTTGCGGCGAGCGCTTTGCAGCAGCTTCTCGAAGGCGTTGACGTCGAGCGTGTCGGGGTCGAGCGGCGGAAAGGGGACAAAGCCCTCGGGGATGCCGAGGAAGCGCGGGGTGTCATCGAGCAGCGCATAGGTCGAGGCGAGCTGGCGTTGCGCGGCGTCCCAGCCGGTCTGCGCCTGCTTCAGCGCGCGGCGGATCTGCGGCGCGGCGGCGGCCTGCGAGACGTCGATCAGGTCTTGCATGACCCGCGAGAACAGCACCGACTCGAGATGAATGGCCGCGCTCGCCCGCTCGACGACGCGCCGACCGAGCGCAGGCGCCGCCATGACGCGATAGCGCTCGGCGATCTCGGCCTGCGCCGCCGCCTTGCGCATCGAAGCGCGCAGCAGCCGTTCGAACCATGCGATCGCGGTGCCCTGGGTGATGAAACCCGCGCCGTCGGGCAGGTCGAAGAGCGAGGCATGGATGGCATCGCCCAGATGAAAGAAGCGTTCGAGCGCCAGGTCGAAGTACTGCACGGCGAGGTGAAGGCTGTGCATCTCGAAGCCGGCGACGCCTTGCAGCTCGATGCCCCCGTCTTCAAACTCCGACCCGTGGAAGATCGCCTGGCGAATGCCCGCGCGATCGAAGCGTGATGACAGAGCCTGGGTGAATGCTTCGTCGCCGAGCATCACCAGCAGCTTGGTGCGGGCCCGCTCGAAGCCATCATGGGTGATGGGCGTCGCCAGGCCGGGCAGTCGTTCTTCCCGCAGTGAGAAGTTGCGTTCGAGGAAGGCTTGCAGCACCTGCCGCGAGGTCTGGTCGAGCAGGTCGAAGTGTTCGGTGTACAGCGCCACCGCGCAGTCGACCCGCTGCTCGACGCGGCGCACCTCGTCGGCGTCGTAGCAGTAGCTCTGGGCGGTTGAGGTGGCATCGCAGAGCGCGGGGGTGAAGCCAAGGCCGGTGCCCGCGCGGTCGCGAAAGCGTGTCTCATAGCGAAACGCCGCTTCGATGGCATCGTCGATCGGCGGCGCGCGCACCTCGTCGATGGCATCGGGATCGGCGCGGAAGAAGCGCTTGCCGGCCGTCAGATCGTAGCGGTCGTCGCTGCAGGTGCCACGGAGATGGTCGACGCAGCGCCACTGCACACCGGTGTCGAGGAAGCGCAGCTCGGGCGCGTCGCGTTCGAGCCATTCGAGGCAGGCACCCTTGCGATCGCAGGGCTGCCCCACGTCGCAGAGCCGTTGGCAATCGGTGGCGCCGTCGGCGATGTCGCCGGCCGACAGATCATCGTCGATGTGGTTGTTGTTGGCGCAGACGTAGCGCGAACAGGGCTCGCCGTCGTGGCAGATCCCTCGGTCGTTCATGCATTCAAGGGCGCCGAGGCCAAAGCCGCCTTCCGGGGGCTCCCATGAGAAGTACGTGACTTCGCTGCCCACCGGGCAGTATTGCTCGTCTTCGTTCACGTCGGACGGCCGCTGGGCGGGGTTGGACGGCGCGGCCGAGGGGTCGCGCAGGTAGCCGGTGGCATGGCATAGATAGCCGACCCGCAGGTCGCTGAAGTCATTGATGGGCTCGGGGCCGGGTTCGGCGAAGAAGGCATGGCAGCGGGCCAGGTCACCATCGGCGGCGGCGCAGCGCCCCTCCACGCCCGGCACGACCACCTCACCGTCGCGGGCGTTGAACGCGGTGCGCGGGTACAGGCGCACGCCCATGTTTTCGTCATCGGCCCAGGTCTGCAAGCGGGACCGACAGGTTCGGAAGAGGCAGGCCTGCCCGTCGTCACAGGCATCGCACACATCGCTGAACACGCAATAGGGGCAGTCCTCGGGCGCGCTGCACGCGGCGACCGCGCCGTGGCACGCTTCGTTGGGCAGGTCGCGGACCACGCCCGGCTTCAGCGTGAAGAAGACCACCGGGCTGCTGGCCGGGCAGGCCGTGCCATCCGGTCCGCCGTCGAAGTCATCGGTTGCCAGGCAAAGCACATGCGGCTCCTCGACGGCGGGCGACAGCGGCGTCAGCGCGCCCACGTCCACCGGCACCCGGCCCTCGACCAGCGCGATGGCGAGCCGATTGGCGGCGGCGGGCGAGATCGCCCCGCCGGGTCCGGCCACATCGCCGACAAACTGCGAGAGGACGCTCGGATCGCAGGCCAGCGGCACGTGTTCGACGGTGGGCAAATCGACCGCCGCGTTGCCCACGGCCAGATCGTCTTCCTCGGGGTCGCGGTGCAGGAAGACATAGCCATAGGCGGACAGGGGCTGACCGCCGGCCAGAGGCAGGGGGGTGACGATCGACTCGCGGATGATGGCAAAGATCAGCTGTTCGTCGATCAGGGCGCCATCGATCAGCTCGATCTGACGCTCAATGCCTTGCCCGTCGGGCAACGGGTTGGCACGCGACAGGCTCTGGTTCCGCGCTTCGTCGTCGGGCCCCCCCGGGGTGTTGGCGTCGAGGCAGGCGACACGAACGCGCTCGCCGGCGCGGGGGCCCTCGCTGGTGCCCTCGTCGAAGCCCGGCACCAGCCAGGGCACGCTGTCGACCGCGAGTCCGGCGGGGCAGGTCTCTGCGCCGGGCAGCCGGCCGCCGATCGCGACGCGGGCCGAGAGCTGCGCGAGGCGGCGGATGCTGTGACCATCAAGCCGCGTGCGCGCCCCGAAAGCCATCTGAAGGTGGGGGTCACCGGGGTACTGGAGCGCCGAAGCCGTGCGGACGCGCCCCTCGGCCATGTCGCCCG
>JAGQJJ010000362.1 GCA_020430675.1 Myxococcales bacterium | reverse complement strand
TCGGCGGTCCATACCGCGGCGACCCGCGCGGTCTGTGGGCTGGCGGCGGCGGCCTGCTCCAGCGAGTCGCGAGGCAACGCGGGCCAGCGCAGCAGCAGCGCCAAGGCTCGCCGGGCGTCGCGCGCGCTCAGCTCGGCGGCGAGGCCGGCGCCCTCGGTGCGGGCCTTCTCTTCGGCGCGCGCCCGCGCCTCGGTCTGCGCCGCCGCGCCCTCAAACCACCCACCGGCGGCGTCGAGCGCGCCGACCGCCAGCGCATCGGCACTGGGCGGCGTGGCGCGCGGGGTCGGCACCCGATCCAGGGCCTGGCCCGCCTCGGCGCAGGGCGGCGCGAGCAACCTGCCGACGCCGTCTTCGGTGAACCGCGCATGCAGATCGGCCCACTCGGCCGGCACCGGGCAGCCCACCCGCGCGGCTGTCGCAGCGATGGCCTCGCAGAGCGCAAGGCCCGCGGCGCCGATCTGCGGATCATCGGTGGTCTCGATCTGCGCGGGCAGATCCTTCGCCATCGCCGCGAGCAGCGCGTTGAAGACCTCATGCTCCGACTGTCGGGCGTGCAGGATGACCCACTCCTCATCGCTGAGCGCCTCGAAGCGCAGATCCTCGACGCCCATGCCGAGGGTGGCCCGCAATCGCAGGCGGCAGGCTTCCAGGGCATCGCCCGCGGCGCCCGCAAGAACGCCAATCCAGAGCGCGCGGCGATTCGGACGAAGGATGCCCAGGTTCAGCTCGGCCGCCAGCAGCGAAGCATAGGCGGCGGCCGGGACCGGCCCCACGCGCTCCTCGGGCCACTGCCGGTCGGCGAGCAGCAGTTGCGCCACGCGCTGCAAGCGGGCCCAGTCGCCCTCGACGGCCAGCCGGTCCTCCAGCCGCGTCCAGAAACGCAGCGCCGCCGGGTCGTCCTGATGCAGCCGCATCGCCACGACGCAAAGCTCGGGCGCCAGGCGCGGCTGGGCGTCGAGCCAGTCCCGCGCCCGGGCGGCGGCGGCGCGCAGCTCGGCGCCGCGCTGACGGGTCAGGGTCGCGCGCAGGTCCGAGAGCAGCGCCGCATCGACGGCGTACAGGTCGGGCGTGGGCCGATGAATCCACTCCAGGCCCACCAGCGCCGCGAAGGCTTCATCGCTGACGCCCGGCGCCGCGGCCGCCAGCGCGTCGCGGTCGAACGTGCCAAGCGCCACCACCGCCGGCAGCAGCGCCCGCGCGCCTGCATCGCGGACCCGGCCCAGCACGCGCAGGTCGACGTAGCGCGCCCGCCACTCGACGCCGAGCCCGGCCACGTCGACCGTCGGGTCATCGGCGATCCACTCGGCCAGCGCGTCGATGGCAAACGGGCTGTAGCGGCCCGAATCGACCGCCCGCGCCGCGTTGAGCAAAGCGTCGCGAACCGCCGATTCGCCCAGGCGCGGGGCGTCCTTGGCCCGCAGATCGAGCAGCAGATCGACCTCGGCCTGAGTGAAGCCGCCCACCTCAACCAGCGCCAGATACCCCCGCGGCGGCAGGGCCTCGGCGTCGATCTCGGGCCGCCCCCACTCGGCGCCGGCAGCCGCGAGCGGGCGACGCCCCAGCAAGATGACCCGCAGCGGCTGAAACTCCTTCTGCACCGCTTCGAGCGTCTCGAACATCGCCCGGACCGCCGCCGAGAGGCCCTCGCCCGCCCCGGCGAGCAGCTCTTCGCAGGTGTCGAGCGCAAACAGCACCGGCGGCGGCAGGACCGTGAGCGCCTCGGCAAACGCGGTGACCGCGCGGCGCATCAGCGGGTGGTCGAGCCCGCGCGCGCTCACCTCGCTGCCCATCGTCTCTTCGTGCAGCGCCAGCACCATCTCGCGAAAGCGCGCAAACGCCCCATCCGAAGCGCCGGCCTCGTCGCGCAGTTGCAGCTCTTCGGCCAGGTGCAACAGCAACAGGCCGGGCGCGCGCAGCGGGTAATCGGGGTCGAGGTGGTCGAAATCGACCGTCGCGGTGGTTCCGCCAAAGACCTCGCGCACGCGGGCGGTGGCCTGCGCGGCCCAGATCGACTTGCCACTGCCGCCTTCGCCGAGGAAATGCGTGGCCCAGCTCGGGCCCGCCGCCAGCAGCCGATCGAGCGCGTCGATGAGCATCTGCCGCGGCACGCAGCGGGCCAGGCGCATCGCTTCGCCTTCACGGCGGCGCCGCAGCGTCAACCGGCGCGCCGCGCCCTCGACGGCGACCTGCACACCGTGGCCAAGCGCCGCTTCGAGCACCCGACCGGCTTCGATCCAGGCGGCGTCGGGTTCAGCGTCGATGCGGGCGCGCAGCCGTTCGAAGAATTGACCCTGATCCACCTCGGCGGCCAGCGTCGCCCAGCGCAGCGTCAGCGGCGGACGCTCCGCTTCATCGAGCGTCAACGCGGCGATGCGGCGACCCCAATCGGCGACCTCGCCCGTCGCCGGCGCCGCGTCTTGCAGCACCCGCCTGCGCGTCGCCGTCCGCATCACATGGCGGGCGATGTGCTCGGGCGGATGGGCCCGGCGAACGCGGCGCGGAAGCTGCCAGTCCTCATCGGCGGGCCGCGCGTCCATCCACCCCGCGTCGACCAACGCCGCCAGCGCCGACTCGGGCAGCCCCAGCGCGCCCGCCAACGCGGGCGTCCACTCCGGCACCTGGGCAAAGATCTGCGCCAGATCGTCGGGCACCGGCGGCGGCGGTGGCGGCGCGTCGCGCAGCGCCGCCAGGAGCTGCTCGGCGAGCGCGCTCATCGACCGGCCGCCTGCTGGCGCAGCAGCGCGTCATCATCGGCCGGCACCAGCGCGCCGAGCAGGCTGCAGATGGTGATGGCCTGATCGAGCACCGCGCGCTCCAGGTTCGATGGATAGCCCCCGACCACGTGCTCAAACGCCTTGAAGACGTCGGAATCCTTTTCTGGCGCGGGCACATAGGGCGGCTGCCACGCGAGCAGCACCTGCTGCATCGCCAGCCGACGCGAGGGCTCGCCTTCGATGGGCGAGAGCGCCAGGGCATGCGCGTGCGGCGACTCGGCGAGGCGCTTGAGCGCCGCCGCGGCCGGCGCGTGCTCGGTGGCCCGCGGGTACAGATTGCCGGCCAGCACCACCGGCACGGGCACCTCATCGACGCGCCCCAGATCGTCACCCGTCGCCAGCGCGTCGAGCAACGCCACGCCCGCCTGGCCCCAGCGGTCGAGGTCGTCGAGCACCCAGAGCGGCCGACGCCCCGTCGCCGTGGCCAGGCGAGCCAGATCGATCGACAGCGCCGCGGCCAGCGTGGGCCAATGCTCGGCGGGTTCGGTCACCCCGCGCGCCCGCCGCCGCACGTTCAGCGGCAGCTGATCCAAGTGGCCATCGAGCAGCTTCTCGTATGCCGAGTCGGCCAGCTCGGGCAGCCCGAAGGCGTCCCAGGTGTTGAGCAGCGCGTCGAACAGCGCGGCGCCGGCCTCGGCCACCGAACCCGGGCGCATTGCCATCGCGTCGCGATACACCCGCACGATGGGCGCAAAGCCGTCGCCCAGCGCGCGTTGGGCGACCTCATCGAGCACCCGAGAGCGGCCCAGGCGGCGGTTTTGCGGCGGGGTCTCGGCGTCGTGCAGCACCACCACCGGGCGCTTGCCGCCCACGCCATCGAGCCGCCGCCCCGTGCGCACCTGGCTGAGCAGATCGCCCATCAACGGCAGGCGGTCGCAGAAGATCGCCGGGTTGTCGAACGTGCGCAGCCGCCGCGCGGCGTTGGCGGGCAGCGCATCGCTGCCGGTGACCTCAACCGCGCCGGTGCAGTCGCGCGCCGGGAACCGGGCCGGTCGCGCCCAATCGGCACCGGCCTGCGGATCGAGCCCGCCGTGCACCAACGCCATGCGGCGGGCCTGGGCGACCGCCGCGCGCACGTCGCCGCCGGTCAGCAGTGCCTCGTAGAAAAGCCGTGCAAACAGGCGGCAGGTCGAGTCACCGACGCGCCCACCCATGCCCACCGCGGCCCGCGCGCCGGCTTGCACGGCCCGCGCGGCCAGCGGGCTCGACGTGTCGGCTGCGCCGCTGGCGCCGCTATGGCAGGCGTTGAGCACCACGACCGGCGGCGGCCCGCCCGTGGCCAGCAGCGCGCACAAGGCGTCGGCGCCCAGATCGGTCGGCGCGTCGCCGGTGCGCTCGGCCGCAAAGCGCAGTGCCGGCCCGGTCGCGCCCTGCACGCCGTGCCCGACGAAGTGCACCACCTGCGGCTGAAACTCAGCCAGCGCGTCGGTCAGCGCTTGCGGCGTCGCGTCGAGCAGCACCCGCTCGCGCAGCGGCAGATCGCGGCCACGCAACCGGGCCAGGAGGCCGAGAAACTCAGTACCCGCGCGCACTTGCGGGTCATCGAGCGAGGCGGTGACCACAAAGAGCAGCCGCAGCGGCAAGACCAGCCCGATCGTCGCCGGCCCTGGCGGCGCCGCCACCTCGCGGGTCACGCTCAGCGGATGCGCCACATCGGCGAACGCAAACCCGGCGTCGCGGCGTGCCAGCTCCCAAGGCAGCCCATCAAACGGCGCCGTGGCCGACGCCCAGGCCAACGTCAGGTCACTGACATTCTGATCACGCAAGGCCTGCCACCCGGCGGCGCTCAGCAGCGTGGCCCCGAGATAATCGCCCACCGCTTTGACCTGCGCCGCGTCGGGCCGCGGCTCGGCCACCGCGCGCAGGGCGCGGGCGATGACCACCACGTCATCGGTCGCCGCCAGCCCCCCGCCGGCGCCATCGGCGGGCTGCGGGAAGATGAGCCCGGCTTTGGGTGGGCACCGCCGCAAGAGATGAGCCGGCGCGAGGGCGCGACCGTCCGCGGCGCGCAGGTCGACCTGCCACCCATCGCCCACCGCGGTAATGTCGGCCCGCGCGCGCACCGTCTCAAAGCTCCAGGGCGTTCACGTCGGCGTCGAGCAGCATCTGACCAAAATCGGGCGCCTTTGGCGGCAGATCACGCGCCGCGCGGCTGCCCGGGGGCGAGCACTCGCGCAGCAGGCGCACCGTGCGCTCGGCGAGCTCGGCGCGGCCGGCCTCCAACCCCTCCGCGTGCCCCATCGCGAAGGCCTCGTCGTACGCACGGTGGAGCGCCACGTCCTCGACCGGGGC
>JAGQJJ010000361.1 GCA_020430675.1 Myxococcales bacterium | reverse complement strand
TCCCGGCCGGCATCCGGGCCACGCTGCGCTTCGCGCTCGCGCTCGACGACGGCGCCGAGGCGGTGACCACCGTCGACTTCTCGACCGCCGAGCCCTTCCGGGTGGGTGCGATCGCGTGCGACGGCGGATCGCTGCCCGTCGGCCCCGACGGCGGGCGCTACTCCAAGGACCAGCCCCTGCGCTGCCGCGGCGACCGCCGGATCTACCTCGACTTCACCGGCGAACTGGCCGAGTGGACCGCCATCGAGGGCCGCAGCCTGGTCCGCTTCGAGCCGGCGGTGAAGAACGTCGAGTTCGACCCCGCCGGCCGCCGCCTGCAGATCACCGGCGACTTCGAGCGGGAGACGCTCTACCGGGTCAGCGTCGTGCCCGCCCCGGTGCGCGACCGCCGCGACCGCGCGCTCGAGCTGCGCGCCGAGGCGTCGGCCTGGATGTACTTCCCCCGCCAGTCGCCCTACCTGCGCTGGACGCGGAGCGAAGGCATCGCCGAGCTGAAGGGCCCCCAGCGGGTGCCGCTGCAAGGTCGGGGGCACGGCCGCGCCGACCTGCGCGTGCACCGCATCGACCCGCTCGACCGCAGCTTCTGGCCATTCCCCAGCCGGGTGCCCAGCCTCGACGAGAGCCAGCGCCCGCCCGGCCCCGGCGAGGTGCCCGAGCCGTGGAGCGGGGCCGCGAAGAGGGCCGCGACGCCAACCCAGGGCAGCAAAGTTGTCGGGCCGGCGTCGAGCATGCCGGTGACGCGCGCGACCGAGGGCAGCATCGCAAAAAAGACCGCGTCGATGGCGAGGGCCGGCTCGACCGCCACCCCGAACAGCGCGGCGAGCGCCAGGGCCGTTTGTTTGCCCACGACGATCACCGCCATGAGGCGCACCAGCGCGGCGTTCAGCGTGCCGCTCGGGGCGCGGCGACGGGCCAGTTCGATGGCCAGCAGCAGGACGAGTGTTCCCACCGTCGAGATCTTTGCCAGTTGGGCTGCGCTCTCTGGCGGATGATAGGCAGCCAGGAACACGCTGAGCGCAGCGACGACAAACAGGCCGGACAGCATCCACGCGAGACGCCCCCGGCCGCCGGTCAACCGCTCGGCGCCCGCGAAGTCGATGCCATCGAGCGCGGCGATGAACGCCTCCATCGAAGGCCAGCGCGCCGCCGGATCGGCCGCCAGACCACGGCGCACGATGGCCAAAAGCTCCGGCGGCCAGTCCCCGTGCGGCGCATCCTGGATGGCGCCGCGCACCATCGCCACGTGCATCGAAGGCAGGCTGTCGCGCGGGAACGGCGGACGGCCGCAGATCGCCTCGAAGAGCGCCACCGCAAACGCAAACTGGTCGCTGACCGGATCGGGCCGCGCCCCTTCGAGCAGCTCGGGCGCCATATAGGCCGGCGTGCCCACCAGCCGCCCGTCCTGGGTCGCTTTGAGCAGCGTGGGCGGCAGGTCGCCCGGGGCCCGCTGGCCCGACTCGTCGGCAAGCTGCGCGTCATCGGCGGCGCGGGCGAGGCCGAAGTCGATGATGCGCGGGAACCCGTCGGCGTCGACCAGCACGTTCTCGGGTTTGAAGTCGCGATGCACCACATCGCGGGCGTGGGCCGCCGCGAGCCCCTGGCCGATGGCGCGGAAGGTGTTGACGATCGCGCGCCAGCCGGGCCGCTCCTCGGCCAGCCACGCGCCCAGGCTGCGCCCGTCGATGAACTCCATGGCGATGAACAGCCGGTCGTCGGCCTCGCCCACGTCGTAGATCGGCACCACATTGGGGTGCTGCACCCGCGCCAGGGCCAGCGCTTCCTTGCGCGCCCGCTCGCGCTGCGCCCCGCGGTTGGCCTCGCCCCGCAAAACCTTGAGCGCCACCCGGCGGTCGAGCTTGGGGTCATAGGCCGAGAAGACCACGCCCATGGCGCCCGCACCGACGCGCTGAATCGGCACGAAGCGCCCCAGCCGCAGCGCATCGGTCGCGCGGGCGTCGGCCGCCGGGTCGCTGCTGAGCAGGGATCCCAGCGCATCATCGGGGGCGTCGGGGGTGGCGGGCCTGCGTTCGACCATGGCGGAGACGTAGATCACATCTCGGCCTGGATCCAGTCAGCCCGCGCGGCTCAATTTCGGCGCAAGAGGTGGGCGAGCCGGGCGAGCGGGCCTCGACGACCGCCGGTCCGGGCTTCGGTCAGCGCATGCCAGAAGGTGCCGACGTCCCGCTGGTTCCAGGCAGGCGACAGCATACGCGCTGGGTTCATGTGAGTGGAGATCGCGGGGTTGCTCACGCGATCTAGTTGCGCGGGCGTCGGCCGCACCTCGGGATCGGTCGCCGCGCCGATCGTCTGCAACAAGCTCAACCCGGCCCACGGGTGGCGCCCGGCCATCAGCTCGACCAACACCAGCGCCAGCGCGTGCACGTCTGACCAGGGCCCCGTCGAGCCCAGGGCCCGGTCGAGCTGCTCGGGCGCGCAGTAGCGGTAGGTGACCATGCCCGGCCCGCCAGCCGTGCTCTCGAAACCCCGCGTGCGCTCCATGGCCAGCTTGGCGGCGCCGAAGTCGATGAGCACCAGCGTCGGCGCGCCCCGCCGCACGGTGCGGATCAGGTTCTCCGGCTTGACGTCGCGGTGCGCGACCCCGCGGGCATGGGCCGCCCGCAGCGCCTCGGCGACCGGTTCGAGCAGGGCCATCGCCGCGGCCAAGGTCATCGGCGGCTGGCCCTGTTCCAATCGCCACTCGGCGAGCGTCGGCCCCTCGACCCAATCGAGCACCAGATACGGGTACGCCTCACCGTCGGCAGCGTGCCAGGTGCCCGTGCCCCGATGCCCCACGATGCCCGGCACATCGGCCGCCAGCTCGCCGAGCGCCCGCGCCTCGCGCGCCATCGCGTCGTGGATCTGGTGCGCGACTTCGGCGTCGGCCACCGGCTTGAGCAGCTTGATCGCCACCGGCGCGTCGTCTTCGGCGTCCTGCCCGCAAAAGACCCAGCCGAAGCCGCCCTCGGCCACCAGACGCTGCACCGCATAGCGGCCGTCGAGCCGCAGGCCCACCACCGGCGGCGGGGGCCGCGCCCCGGGCTGCGCCGACTCGAGGCGCGCGCGCGGCGCGTCACGAACCAGGGGCGTGTTGTCGTCGAACGCCAGCAGTGAGGCCACCTCGGCGCGCAGCTCGACGTCGTCGATGGCTTCGAGGGCCGCCGCCCGATCGGCCGGATCGAGCGCGTGCACCTCGGCGAACAGCCGGCAGACTTCGAGATAGCGAGGGTCGCCGCCCTCAAGCACCGCTCAGCTCACGTTTGAGCCACGCGCGGGCCATGGCCCAGTCCGTCTGGATGGTGCGCGTTGTGACCCCGAAGACCTCGGCGATGTCGGCCACCGACATGCCGCCGAAGAAGCGCATGACCACCATCTGTGCCTGGCGGGGGTGCAGGGCCTCCAGCTTCTCCAGCGCGTCGTCGAGCATCAGCACGTCGGTCTCGTTGTCGACCGTCAGCCCCAGCCCCTCATCGAGCGAGAGCCGCGGCGCGCCGCTGCCCCGCCGGTCCGCGCGATGCCGCCGCGCGTGGTCCACCAGCAGCCGCCGCATCTGCCGCGCCGCCATGGCAAAAAAATGCGCCCGGTCCTGCCACTGCATCTGGTCGTAGCGAATGAGGCGCATATAGGCCTCATGCACCAGCGCGGTGGGTTGCAGCGTGTGGTTCGACCGCTCGTTTTGCATCAGGTGGTTCGCCAGGCGCCGCAGGTCATCGTAGACGATGCCCATCAGGTCATTCGACGCCCGGGCATCGCCTGCCGTGGCCGCCCGCAGCAACTGGGTGACCTGCTCGGGCTCCGGATGGATCTCGTCCTGGCTCATCATCGCCTCGGCCGCGCAGCGTGTTTTGTCACCGTCGTCTTCGGACGATGCCCCCCACGCGCCAGCCGCGCAAGCGCGTCGGCGGTCAGTCGACCGTGCAGATCTGCGCGCCGAATTCCCGCGCGTGCAAGACGAAGGACCGGTCGGCTGCACGACGCGAAAAAAAACGCGACCCGACTTCGCACTTCGCGCCGCGATTGCGCCTGGTGGGCGAGGCGCACATCAGACCGCGAACAGCTCGCGGCCCGCGCTCAAGGAGAAACGACCATGCCCCGCATCATGCCCCTCGGGCTCGCGCTCGCCGCCCTGTTCACCTGGACGCCCAGCCACGCCGGCATCAGCCACCGGCTCAACGGCGATGTGCTCGAGATCGAGTGCCAGAAGCCGCACAACAAGAAAGTCGAGCCCTGCAACATCGTCCTCTCGCAGTACGACGGCCAGATCGTCATCATGGACGGCAAGCCTGCCAACCGCCGAGATCACTATACGCCCTGCGACGGGCTCGGCGGCCCCGAGGTCGCCCGCTACCCGGACGCGGGCATCCGCCTGGTGCAGGTCGAAGGCAACAAGCGCAGCGACACGATCGCGGCGCGGCGCCTCCGGGTTCCGGTGCACGCCAACGGCAAGGGCGGCTCGGATACGATCTGCGGCGGCGAGGGCGCCGACGAACTGCAGGGCGGTGACGGCGACGACTGGATCTACGGATACGGCGGCAACGACACGATCTGGGGCGGGGACGGCCCCGACAAGCTCAGAGGCGGCGAGGGCGATGACAAGATCTACGGCAACGACGGCGATGACAAGCTTGAGGGCCAAGATGGCGCTGACCGACTCGAAGGTGGGCCTGGCAACGACGAGCTCTATGGCTTCGTCTGGGGGGCCCAGAGCTTCGAGCAGGACGCCTTCGATATCTGCCTCGGCGGAAGTGACACCGACCGCTGCGAGCTCTGCGGCCAGCGGAACAACTGCGAGCGCTGACGCGCCGCGGATGAGTCCTGTGACCTGCCGACAGCGCATCGCCCCGCTCCCGAGCACCGGGGGGTCGCCGCCGAGGGCGCGTCGCCCCGCTCCCGAGCGCCGGGGTGCGCCTCCGAGGGCGCGTCGCCCCGCTCCCGAGCACCGAGGGTGCGCCTCTGACGGCGCATTTCACCTGCTCGCGAGCACCAGGGGGTCGCCTCCGACAGCGCACCCCACCTGCTCGCGAGCACCACGGCGCCGCCTCCGGCCGCGCATCCCACCTGCTCCCGAGCACCACGGCGCCGCCTCCGAGGGCGCATCCCACCTG
>JAGQJJ010000360.1 GCA_020430675.1 Myxococcales bacterium | reverse complement strand
TGCCCTCTTCTTCCATCAGCCGAGAGACGAAGTCGAAGCTGGTCTCCTGGTACTGCACGCAGTACTCGCGCGGGTTGTAGGTGCCCTGCACGCTCAGCTTGTAATCGCTGAACCCGTTGACATCGAAGACGGCCTTGATGATGTCGGTGACCGACTTCTCCTGGAAGATCCGGCTGTCGGTCACATGGGTCAGCATCCAGAGCCACGGGCGCAGCTCGGCGTAGTAGGTGGTGAAGCGCTGGCTGGTGCCGGCCTGCACGAAGCGCGAGACGACGCCGTTGATGTGGTAGACGCCGCCAGGGTGGGCGATCTTGGCGGTCATCGGTTCGCCGACGACCTTGGTCATATCGAGGTCCGATTTCTGGCTGTAAAGCTCAAGTTCGTAGTGGAACAGCCCCGACAGGCGATCCTCCCCATGCAGGGCCCGCAGCAGCAGAACATTGTCGCCAAGCGGTGACGTCACCTGCAGCCCGAGGTTGTCCTGTTTGTATTCCTTCGTCATCGCGACTCGCTCCGGCTCCTCGGGGGGATTCCGCCAGGCGCACCTGCAGTCCTCGGCGCAGGCGCAGCGCACGCACTGTATATTTCTACCACATGCGCCCGGTTGACTGCATGGCCATCGTCAGCGCGCGAGGCGCATTCGTCGATTTCCCCCTTTTTTCGACGGCGGCGCAGATGTAGAGGGGGGCATCGCAATTGCTCCCTTGGGGGGCCGCTTGAAGACCTCTGCGCCGCGACCTGGCCTGCTTGAGCGTCTGCGCGGCGTCTGGCGCCGCACGCTCAGCCTCGATGACACCCCGCACCGCATCGCGCTGGGCGTGGCCATTGGCACTTTTGTGGCCTACCAGCCGATCGTCGGGCTGCAGATGGTCATCGGCGCGCTCGTCTGCCGACTGATCGGGGCCAACGTCATCGCGAGCCTGCCCATGGCGTGGATTACGAATCCATTGACCATCCCGCCCATCTTCTACGGCACATACCGCCTGGGGGCGGTCTTTACCGGGGGCGAGCTGACCTATGCGCAGATCGAAGCCTACTTCGCCGACCTGCAGAAGCTGGGGCTGGTCGACGGCTTTCTCGAGGGGCTGGGCCTGCTCGGCAGCATCTTCTGGCCGATGGTCGTCGGCGGCGCGGTGATCGGCGTCCTCAACGGCGGCCTTTTTTATGTGCTGGTCCGCCGCCTTGTCACGCGCTACCAGGCGCGCGGCATTCAGAGCCACCGCGCCCGGCCGGTGCCGAGCCCCGAGAAATGAACCGCTCAAAATGACCCTCGACGTCCTGGTGCTGGCCGACGAAGCGCACCACCCGTTCCGCGATGAGCTGGAGGCCGTGCTGACCCGCAAAGGCCTGACCGTCACGCGCGCGCTCGACGACCGCGAGGCGCGCGCCGTCGTGGCCTGTGGTGCTTGCGACCCGGCGCAGATCATGGCCGCCCTCGACCGCGGCGCCGTGGTGCTGCCGGTGGGGCCGGCCGATTCCTGGCTCGCCGAAGCCCCGCTGCCCGTGCTGGCGCGCCGCGTCGCCGATGCCATCGACGCCTTGCTGCTGCTGGGTCGGCCCGAACGCCGCACGAGCGATGAGACGATCGCGCGCGCTTGCGACGAGATCGACGCCCAATGCGCCGACGCCGGCCTGCCGCCGCTGACGCGGCTGTGCGAGACCATCACGTTGGCCATCCATTGGGGCGCGCCCATGTACAACGCGGGCGGCGTCGACGGCTGCCGGCGCATCTACCAGCACACCGCCGAGCAGTTGCTGACGACAATGGGCGAGGCCGAAGACGACGACGAAGCGGCGCTGCTTGAAGCGCTGGCCGATGAGCTGGCCGATGCGCTCGAGAGCGTGCCCGATCAGCCCGACATCGACGCGGCCGCATGGACGCTGCGCCATGCCTTCGATCGCATCCTGGTCGCGCGGCAGACGGCCGAAGCGCTGCACGCCCTCGAAGGGCTCTTCGACGACCTGACGCGCGCCGGACGGGGCTTGAGCGCCTCGCTGATCTACGACGTGATCAACCTGGCCGTGACCCACGGCGCGCCGCTGTACAACGCCGGCTCGGCCGTGGGCTGCGCGCAGGTCTATCTGTGCACGGCGGCGGGCCTTTTGCGCCTGCTCGCCGAGCCCGGGCCCGACGACGGGCGCACCGAGCAGACCGCCCGCGAGACGCTGCCCAAGCTGGTCGAGCGCGGCGAAGAGCAGCTGCGCGAGGATGCCGACGCCCTGGCCTGGGGCTTGCGTCGCGCCTTCGACGCGCTGGCCGAGATCGCGGCCGAGGAGCGCCGTTGGGAGCATGACAGCTGAAGACGGCCCAAAGACGGCACGCGGCGCATGCTGCTGATTCGACGCACCGCGCTGCATCTTGTAGACTCGCCTGCCTGACCGAGAGCCAGAAGTGCGCGACCCGCAAGACCTCCAGGATGCCCTCGACGACTTGCAGCACGACCTCGGCAAGTACATCCGCCTGCCCTTGACGATGCTGCCCGCAGACGCCGACGCGGACGCCGTGCGCGCCGCGGCCACGACGGCCTTGTTGCGCACGCGCCGCGGCGCCGATGGGCCGGTCAGCGCCGAGCAGCTCTGGCTGCGCTTCTGCGACGAAGCCGACGGCGCGCTCGATGCCTTGCAAGGATGGGCACGCCTGACCGCCGCGGTCGACCGGGCGCTCGCCTGGCGCGCGGCGCTTGACGGCCGCCTCGATCGCGCCGTCCTCACCGCCGACCTGAGCGCCGTCGGCGACGCCATCCGCGCCCTGCGCGCCGAGCTGGACGATGGCTGATCGCCCCCGCCTGCTGCTCATCGACGACGGCGAGGCCTACGCCGAGGCGATCGCCGCGCATATGCCGCAGTTCGAGCTGGTCGACCCGGGCTCTGGTCCCCTGCCCCGCCTGCCCGATGGCCCGGCGGCGCTCGACTACCTCGACGGCCACGCCGACGCCGTTGACGTCGTGCTGCTCGACATGCGGTTCGACGTACCCGAAGACCGCTTGCTGCCCCTGCCCGAAGCGCCCTCGGTCCGCCGGCTGCGGCGCTTTCAGGGCGTCGCGATTCTGCGCGAGATCCGCCGCCGCTTCCCCGACCTGCCGGTTGTGCTGCTGACCGCGATGGCCGACCTGTCGCTTGGCGACATCGCCGCCGAACTCGCCGCGCAGTCGATGACCTATGTGCTCGACGGCGACGACCTCGACGCGCTGCGCATCCGCGTGCACGCCGCGCTCGAATCGGCGGCGCGTGCCCAGGAAGAAGACGATGTCCTGTGGGGCCGGGATCGCACGCTGCGGGCCCTGCGCCGCCGGCTCGCGGTGCTGGCCCGCGGCCGATTGCCGGTCATCCTCGAAGGCGAGACCGGCACCGGCAAGTCGTATCTGGCCGAGCGCTTCATCCACGCCCACAGCGGCCGCGCCGGTCCGTTTGTCGTCTGCGACCTTGCCACCGTGCCCGCCGACCTGATCTCGGCCCACCTCTTCGGCGCGATGCGCGGCGCGTATACCGGCGCGGTTGCCGACCGCAAGGGCGTGTTCGAGCTGGCCGACAAAGGCACGCTGTTCATCGACGAGATCCAGAACGTGCCCGGCGAGGTGCAGAAACAGCTTCTGCTGGTCTTGCAGGACCACAAAGTGCGCCCGCTTGGTGGCAGCCGCGAGATCACCGTCGACGTGAAGGTCGTCGCCGCCAGCAACCAATCGCTCGGCGAGGCGGTGCGCGCGGGTCGGTTCCGCGCCGACCTCTATATGCGTCTGTCGCCCGCGACCCGCGTGCTGCTGCCACCGCTGCGCGACCGCACCAGCGACCTGCCGTTTCTGGCCAAGCGCTTCACCGAACGCGCCGTCGATGAGCCCGAGATCGCCGCCCTGCGCGACCGTGTCTGCAGCGCGCTCGACCGCCCGTTCGGCGCGCCGCTGCAACTGGTGGTCGGCCGCGCTGAAGCCGACGCCGACGGCCTGCAGCTCGCGCTGCCGGAACCCGCCTGGCGTCGCCTCGCCGCGCACCCGTGGCCCGGCAACCTGCGCGAGCTGTCGATGGTGATGCACAACCTGGTCACCTTCACGCTCGTCGCCGCGGTCGATGCCATCGAGGCCGGCCTGCCCCTCAGCTCGGGCCGGCTTCAGGTCGACGCCGGCCTCGTCGCCGATCTGCTGTCCGGCGCGCCAAGCCTGGGTGGAAATGAGGGACCGCGCGGGCCCGATGTGGTGCCGATCCACCTCGAACCGCAGCCGACGCTCAACGCGGTCTCGGTCGCCGTCGAGCGGCAGTACTTCGTGCACCTCTTTCAGCAGACCGATGGCGACTTCGAGGCCATGGCCGAGCGCCTGCTCGGCAGCGCGGACCGGTCGCGCGCCATCCGGTTGCGGCTCAACCAGCTCGGGCTCAAGGTCCGCGACCTTCGGCAGCCGTGAAACCCGCGCCGCTGCTCGCCTTGATGGCCTTGCTTGCCGTCGCGACCGCCCGCGCCGAGCCCGACGCCGATCCGGCTGACGCGGGCCTCGCCGACGCAGCCGCAAACGAGGGCGACAGCGGCTCGGTCGTCGACGCCAGCCCGCCGATCCACGAGATCGTCGACGACGCGATCCGCGCCCTGTCGCGCAAGCGCAACGCCGCCGGCCTTTGGTACACCCAGCGCGGCCGTTACCCCGAGGCGCTCAACGCCTTTCGCGAGGCCCATGATCTCGACCGCACCGACCCCGAGATCACCGAGAACCTCGGCTATCTGCACCAACTGCTCGGCAACCGCTTCGACGCCATCCGCTATTACCGCGAGACGCTGCGCCTGTCGTCGCGGCGTCGCACGGCGCTGAAGAACCTGGCCGAAGTGCTCGCGGCCGACGGCGCCTCGGCCGAAGCGTTGGCCGAGGCCGACGATCTGCTCACCCGCGCCCGCCGCGTGAAGGACAACGATCCCGAGATCATCCGCCGGCAAGCCCGCATCGCCGCCCGCCGTGGCCGCTACGACGACGCGCGCAAGCTCTACGACGAGGCGCTCACCCTCGACCCGGCCGATGACGCGCTCGCGCTCGAACTGGGCGATTTTCATCGTGATTTTGGCCACCCGAACGAAGCGCTCATCTGGTATCGCCGCGTGCGCGAGCCCGAAGAGGCGCTGCGCGAGGCGGCGCGGCGCAT